>JACRJI010000013.1 GCA_016235665.1 candidate division TA06 bacterium
TGGCGGCCTACGGAACGGCAGGGGAGGGCTACATAGCCAATACGGTTCCGGCCGGCATGGTCTGGAACACCGGCACGGCGGCCGGGGTGGTGACGGCCGTCAACAACGGCACCTTCATGATCATGCACCGCGACCACGGCATGTACACCGGATGGGGCGAGCCGGCCTTTACCAGCACCAACATTCCCAGCCTGACCAATAATCTGTATCCCTTTGTATTCTCCATGAACTGCCAGACCGGGGCATACCAATACAGCGGCGAGGCGTTTTCCGAAGCGTTTTACCGCAGCAAGTACGGGGCTTTGGGCGTGATGTGCGCCACCGAAGTATCGTATTCCTTCGTCAACGACGCCCTGATCATGGGGATCAGCGACGGGATGTGGCCCAATTTCAATTCCACCAACAACTGGGACGTGCCCAATGCCGGCACCGGCCAGACCTACGAGCGTTACACCGAGGACCTGAGGCCGGCCTTTGCCATGGCCTCCGGCAAGTGGCATTTAATGACCCAGACCTACACCGATCCCGCCATCCCGGCCGACTACAAGGAATTCACCTGCCAGCTGTTCCACGTTTTCGGCGATCCCTTTATGACGTTCTGTTCCCAGATCCCGGACACCTTTACTCTGACCTTCAATTCAACCATCCCCACCGGCACCCAGACCTTTAATGTCAACGTCAAGAACAAGGCCGGAGCCAACGTGCTGGGAGCTTTGGTGGGCGTGTACATGCCCAGCAACTCGCCGGAGATCGTGACCTCGGCCCTGACAGACGCCAACGGCAACGTTTCCATCACCATCAATCCGCTGCTGGACGGGACGCTCTACGTCACCGCCACCAAGTCCAACTTCGTGCGCAAGGAGACCTTCACCACGGTCAATGCCGGCACCCCCACCAAACCGGCGATCACCAAGCTGCTGGACGGGGCCAAGCTGCCGGATCTGCGGCCCTACCTGACCTTTGTCTCCACCGATCCCCAGGGCAATACCATAGACTACCGGGTGATCTGGGACACCACCTCGGCCTTCACTTCGGCGGTACGCGACAGCTCCACCACCACCACTTATGCCAGCGGCGCCACGGTGAACTTCCAGTTCCCGTCCAACCTTACCGCCGGGAGGACCTACTGGTGGAAGGTGAAGGGCCGCGACCCGGCCGGCACCAATCTGTTCGGCCAGTCCAGTGATCCCCGGTCCTTTACCATCAGCACTGACATCCCGGCCGGCACGGTCTGCTGGATGCACACCAAGGGCGGCCAGTTCACCTGCGACACCTACACCGGGGCCACCACGGCCCAGGGCGACAGCCTGATCCTGGCGGCGCCAAGCTCGGGTGCGGCCACCTTAATGACGGAAAATTTCGAAGGCGGCTCCCTCCCGGCAGGCTGGGATACCTCCGGTTCCTATCCGGCAAACTACGGTTGGTTGATCCGCACCAGCGGCGGCACACAGCCGCCCAGCTATGGCACTACTTACGAAGGGTGCCAGTTCCCGTCAACCATGGTAACGCCTGCGGCCTCGGAGGAGATCATCACCACGCCCCAGTACCTCATGAATTCAGGGGCCCAAACTTGTTCTTTAAGCTACGGCTACGGAATGGATCCCGGCGTAGCTGCGGATAGTCTGGTATTAGAGGCTAGTTTCCTTTCCGGCGGTTCATGGGGGACCTGGATTCAAGTTGACGGTCTGAACAACGGTACCACTACTATTTCCGGAACCAGAAGCATTGGGCTGAATACCTTTATGCCCAAGGATGGGATACAACTGCGCTGGCGGTTCAGCCAGGGCGGGGGGCGAAACGGCCAGGACGCGGCCATAGACAACATAACCCTTAAGTACACATATTTGATCACTAATACCAACGGCACTATGACCTCGGGCCCGATATACTACAAGGACATCACCAAGGCCGAGACCATTTCCCGCTCCTCTTACAGATGGGGCAAGGTCCTCTGGCGCAAGAAGGCCGCCACGGATTCCATCGGGGTTCAGGTGGAATACTGCAACAACAATGTCTGGGCGCTGGTGCCGGACGCGGCCCTGGCCAACAACTCCAAGGGCTTCTTCAACCAGGCCTCGGCCAACGACAGCGTCACCCTGGTCACTTTGGATACCCTGACCTACGATAGCTTAAGGGTGATAGCCAAGCTTTACCGTCCGGCCTCCAAGGCCACCGCCAACCCGGTGCTTTACGACATCGAGTTCGCCCGGCCGGGCTACATGGCCCCGGATGCGGTCATGCTTTCCTTCTTTGCCGCCTTCGTCCAGAACAACAGGGCCGTGGTCCAGTGGCGCACCGAAAGCGAACAGGATTGCTACCAGTGGGTGGTGGAGAGGTCCGCTTCGCCCGACGGCCAGTTCACAGAACTGGGCCGGCTTGACGGAAACGGCACCAGCAGCCAGCCCAACGAATACAGCTACAGCGACGCTGCGGTGCTGACCCCCGGAGTCTATTATTACCGTATTACCGAGATCGGCAAAAGCGGAGAGAAGACGGTATTCGGACCGGTCAGCGCCAGCATCGGCCTGGGCGCTCCGGCGGAATACGCCCTGCAGCCGGCCTACCCCAACCCCAGCCAGGGAGGGGCCACCATAAAGTATTCGCTTAAACAGCCGGGCCAGACCCTGCTTAAGGTTTACAACGTGCTGGGCGAAGAGATCAAGACCCTGGTCAATAGCCGGCAAAGCGCCGACTATTACCAGGTGAACTGGGACGGCCGGGACAAAAAGGGGAGGCTGGTTTCCAACGGTGTGTATTTCTACAAACTGGTCTCCGGAGACTATTCGTCAACCAAGAAGCTGACAGTCCTCCGTTAAGATCATTAGAGGTTTTAACAAAAGCGGCGTTTCATCGGTTTGAAGCGCCGCTTTTGGCTGGTTCTTTAACGCCGTAAAACTTTCCCGGGGCCGGGAGAGGTTCTCAATTTTTGTCTTGACCTGACCGCGGCCAACGTGCAGGAAAAATCTGTTTTCCAAAGCCTGCCGGGTTGTTTTAAGTCCTATAATGTAATATAATATCAGCTCACTCCGGACCCAAGCTTAACCCTGATCAAAATATTTTAAAAATAAATAACAGGTGGTCATTTTGACAAGCAGACATTTTTTTCGCTTAGTACTGATCGCATCAATGCTATTGGGCTCCTCTTTTGCCCGGGGGCAGGAGGACATGGAACCAAGGATGCTGATCCGGGTGGACATCTCCAACCCCGCGGTCCTGCTGGCGGTCTCAAAACTGCCCCAGGGAATTGACGTGGCGGCCTGCCGTCCGGGCGAGTACATGGACATAGTGACCAAGCCGTCACAGCTAAGCCTTTTTACCGGGGCCGGGATATCTTACCGGGAGCTGAAAGGTTTTGCCGGTGACATGTCCAAAGCATCATCTTCCAAGGCGGCCTACCATTCCTACGACGGCATCAGGGCCGAGCTGAAGCAGATAGCGCTGGATCATCCCACCATTACCAAGCTTGACACAGTGGCCGTGGCGGCCCAGGGGGGCAAGGTCTGGTGCCTTAAGGTTTCCAGCAACCCCACGGTGGACGACAATTCCCGCCAGGGCATCCTGGTCATGGGCAACCATCACGCCCGGGAGTGGATGACTCCGGAGATCTGCCTGTATATCGCCAATTACCTGACCAACAATTATAACCCGGCGGGCACGGATTCAATATCCACCATGGTCAAGACCAAGGAGATATACATCGTAACATCCGTCAATCCCGATGGTTTCATCTATGACCACGGCGGCACAAATGTGGTGCCGGCCTCCCCGACCCTTTTGTGGCGCAAGAACCGCCGGGTGAACAGCCCCACCGTGTTCGGGGTGGACCTTAACCGGGGCTACGACGGCTCGGTGGACGGAGACATCCTGGGGGAATGGGGAGGATCCATCAACAGCTACACCAGCCCCGATTCCAGCAACGATGTTTTCTACGGCTTTTCACCCAGCGGCGAGCCGGAGCAGCAGGCCATGATGAAGATCGTTAAGGACCACAACATCGTATTGTCCATTTCATACCATACATACAGCGAACTGGTGCTGTGGCCGCTGGGCTACGTGGACTCCACCGTCAAGCGGGCGCCGGACAGCCTGCAGCTGAGGTACTTTGGCCAGCAGTCGGCCATCCGTACCAAAAGATACCGCAGCACGTTGGGCTACACCCCCCAGCAGTCCTCGGCCCTGTATCCCACCACCGGTGATTCCGACGGCTGGATCTACGGCTACGGCCTGACCCAGCTGGGGCGGGTGATATTCTCATACTGCGTGGAGGCGGACACCGCCTTTTACACCCCCGTTGCCCACATCGACTCGGTCTGCCCCCAGACCCTAAAAGGCTTTATGTACCTGGCCATGCGCACCGACAGCATCGTCACCACTACTTCGCCGCCGCCTGTGCTGCCGCCTCCGGTCACCGGTGTAACTTTTCCCACAGCCAGCACCGATTACCGGTTAAGCTGGAGCCTGCCCAACCCGGCCTCCAATCCCACTGCCTACGAACTGCAGGAACTATCTGGATTCCAGTCCACCACCGACACGGTGGGGGCGGCCGCCAACCCCAACATCGCCCTGGACAGGTTCGTTTCCAACACGGTCCGGATGTACTCCGGCAGCCGCAGTTACCGCAGCGGAGTGGGCAACCAGTACAATATCGCCAGCATCACCACCACCAAGCCGTATCCGGTAACTTCGGCTAAGGATTCCTTCAGTTTTTACAGCTATCAGGGCATGACCACCTTTGACCGGATGTGGGTGGAGATCTCTCTCGACGGCCGGCAGTGGAATCTGCTGGGCAAGCTTTACCAGAACGCCTTGTCCTGGACCAAGCGGGCCTTTGCCATCGATTCCTCCGCCTATTTCGGCAAGTCGGTGTTCTTCCGCATCCGGCTGGTGGGCGACGGGGTGGCCGCCTCGGACAGCGTGTACATAGACGACATCAAACCGGTGGCGGCATTCACTTCAACCACCACGGTATCCAATACCATCACAGCCAGCAACTACCTGATCACCGGCAAGACAGCCGGTTCCACCTATTATTATAGGGTGCGGGGGTTTAACGCCAAGCGGGGCTGGGGAGATTGGGACCAGCTTTACAAGGTCAATGTCATTATGGGGCCAATGGCGGTGGAACTCTCGGCCTTTACCGCCCAGGCCGCCCCCGGCGGGATAAACCTTACCTGGCTGACCCAAAGCGAGAACGACTGCTACCAGTGGGTCATAGAACGATCTGACCAGCCGGAGGCCGGATACATTGAGATAGCCCGGCAAAGCGGACAGGGGACCACCGCCAGTTCCTGCCAATATAAATATTTTGACGCCAACCCGCCGGCCTTGGGCCAGCTTTATTACCGGCTGTTGGAACTGGATACCAAAGGCAACCAGACGGTCTACGGCCCGGTCAGCGTGTTATCGGCAGGGGATCGATCATTCAGCTTTGGACTCGGCTCCGCCAGCCCCAATCCGTTCAAACAAACAACCACGATCAATTATCAATTGTCAAAACCGGGAATGGCCGGCCTTAAGATTTACAACATCACCGGGCAGTTGATAAGGACATTGGATGAGGGTTACCGGATTTCGGGAGAGCATAGCATCAGTTGGGACGGCCGGGATGACAATGACCGCATGGTCAGAAACGGTGTCTATCTTTACCGTCTAAGTTCAGGGGACTTTTCCTCCTGCAAAAGATTGATCTTGCTGAGGTAGTCCGGGAACCAAAAGACCCTGAAAGTAATCTAACATAGCTTGCTTCCGCCGGGGCGGGAAATAAATGATAAAAATGGCAAAAAAAACTTGACAAATTGGGGCTAATCCGTTACAATAAAAGTTCATATCCCTTAAAAAAAACAAACAATTTAATAATCTATGGAGGTTTAGGTCATGAACCGAAAATTGTTCACAATTTTGGGTCTGGCGCTGTTACTGTTCTGCTCGGTTGCAGTTCAGGCCAAGCCCAGGGAAAAGGGCAGGGCAAAGGAAAAGGCAATGCCCATAAAGATGCCGGCCACGGCCAAACTTGTGGTCGATACAGTTTTCATGGATAATTTTGAATCTGATACCATTGTATGGACCACCGAAGATTTCTTTGTTCAGGATTATTCATACTGGCACATTTCCTCCCGCAACCCGTATGGCGGTTCGGGAAATTCCTGGTGGTGCGGCACAGATTCTGCAACCGGCAACTGGGTAAACCCCGCAGGAGGTTATGCTTCCAGCTGGGTGCAATTCCTGTATTCTCCCGTGTTTGATCTTACTGCCATAACAGCGGACACAGTTCTGCTGAATTTCATGCACTATTACAGCGTGGAAGGTCCAAGCGGCGGAATTGACTGGGATTGCGTAAATTTATGGGGTTCCACCGACGGCGGCAGCAACTGGTTCGTGATGTTTCCGGATACGGCCCGTTGCGGAGCGGATAAAGCTTATAATTTAACAGCAGCCTCGGCTTATTCTTATTTGGGTGTGACCCCGTTTTCTACCAAGGTCCCGGGCTGGGGAGGAGCCGATAAGACCTGGAAACCGGTCAGCTATGACCTGACCCCGTATAAGGGTGACAGCTTGAAATTGCGTTTTTCCATGCTCAGCGACGGTGCAGAGGATGATTCATCGGCTGGTGGCAGCTACAGCGGGGCTTGGTTTATTGATAATATCAGCGTGGATACATTAAGTGCGGGAGGTTCGTCTGCTGCCATATTTTACGATGATTGCGAGGGCGGCAATCTTGGCTGGACCACCGGGGTGAAAGAGCCCAGGATCAACTGGTGCTTAAACGGGAACCGCACCAACAGCGGTGCCCGGGCCTGGTACAACGGCGACACCACTACATATATTCAGGCTGACGGCAATTCCGACGCTCTGACATCACCATTCATCAACCTGACCGAAGTGAAGAACACCCAACCGTGCATAGCCACCTTTAAGGCTTGGGTGGATATGCCCAAGGTAAGCGGTGGGTACACCCGCGACTATGATTATTTTGAAGTTTTTATTTCGGACGACAGCGGAGCCACCTGGGATTATGTGAACGTTTATGCCGGGCCGACCTCCCCTCAGATGTCATGGAATCCGATTGTAAGCAATTTGTTTTATGGGGAAATCTTACTAACCGCCTATGTCGGTAAGATCATTCAGATCAGGCTTGAGATGAACACCAGTGCAGACGCCTTGCCCCACGGAGAAGGACTTTACCTGGATGATTTCATGGTCACCGGAAAAGGCCGCGATGCTTTGCCCGCCCCCAGCACAGTGTGCCTGGTGGACAACGATGGAAACGCCGCGGATATTTCGGATAACTCCTGGACCAAATATATGGAAGCATCACTGGCTAGTCTGGGCTATAAATATTCAGTGGTTACCATAGGTTCAAATAAAACGATGATTCCCGGTTATCTGGAGCAATATCCCCTGGTGATCTGGAACCTGGGATCAAATTTCAATTACCGGGCCGGAGTCAACTACCTGGCTCTGACCTCGACGGATCAGGAATGCATCCTTTCTTACTTGAACAACGGCGGTAACCTGTGGATGTCCGGGCAATATTTCTTCTTCGCCAACGGCACCCAGCTGGACACTACCGTTCACCCAAATATCTGGATGGACTACCTGCACCTGGCCCCGGAGAACGGCTGGGCTCCCACAACAACCTACCAGGGATATGGAGTGGGGGGCGATCCGATCGGCGACGGATTGTCCGATTCGCTTTTGTATGACAGGCTTAACGGCGGCTACCCCTGGACCGGACCGACCAAGGCCTATTCTCTTAACCCTGACAGCGCCAACTATCCGGTGGTTGGTTTTATAAAGAACGACGATAGCACCTTCAACGGTCTGAGATATCAGGATGCCGGTCTGGGCTATAAACTAATTTATACTTCATTCCCCTACGAGGCTGTTTCGGCCCCGGAAAAAAGGGACACTTTAATGGCCCGGGTTATCAATTGGCTTAGGCCCGGGTTGAACGCGGATTACATGCCTCCGGCGATTCCCCAGGGCCTGACCTTGACCCAGAGTTACGACACGGTCAAGTGCGTCTGGCTGGCCAATTCCGAGGTGGACATTAAAGGTTACAATGTCTACCGCTCTCTGCAAAGCGGGATCCCGACCTGGAGCAAATTAGGCACAGTGCTGGCCCCGGACACGACTTTTGCCGATACCACAGTTCAGGCCGGCTTGACCTATAATTACGCTTTAACGGCCTATGACACTTTGGTTCCGGCCAACGAAAGCCTGAAATCCCTGTGGTCCCGGATTACGGTAACGGCCTGGAAACTGGGAATTGAAGGACAGCCGGTAAGCGTGATTCCGGCCCGGTTCAGCCTGGAACAGAACAAGCCCAATCCCTTCAAGGGCAATACCGAGATCAAATTTGCCCTGCCCAACGCCTCTCAGGTGGAGCTTGGTGTTTACAACGTGGCCGGACAAAAGGTGTCCGCGCTGGCCTCCGGTCATTATTCCGCCGGATACCACAGCATCCGCTGGAACGGCAAGGACGGACAGGGCCGGATGCTATCCAATGGCGTCTATTTCTACCGGCTGGAGGCCCGGGGACAGAGCGGCCAGGAGCGCTTGAGCCAGACCAAACGACTGATAATTGTGAAGTAGGAAGGAGATATATACAATGAAAAAAATCGCATTTATAATCGCATTGATATTATGCGCCTCGGTAAGTTTTGCCGCTGCACCGACATTTTCCCTGACCACCGTCCTGCCGGACACCACCTTCATCGGACCCTACGTCGTACGAAGCGTCATCCAGTGCGCCGACGGCCTGACCAACATTTACCTGGGGTACCAGTTGAACAACGCTTATGGCACAGACCCATGGTCCTGGGCGGACTGGCCGACGCCAGATTCCACTCATGCCGACACATTTTATTTTACTATTCCGTCCATCCCGGTCGGAGTGGCGACACCGCCCCAGATAGACTACATAATCTATGCCGAGAACAGCTCTACTGGGGAGTACGCCTCTGATCCGGAATACCCGGGCTTTTACTCCTTTTTGAATCTGCTGTATAGTCCTCAGTATTCCAACGTCAGCACCTTAAGGGATACCTTTTTCACCGGACCGTATGTGGTCAAAACCAATATCAGCACCGCCTTTGGAAATGTTCCCAACAGCGATGACATCTACAGCGATATTGCCGGGGGAGCTTCATATCCCCGGGATAGCATAGGCGCAGACGGATTCTATTACTACACCATTCCCCGGTATGCCAATAATGCCATGACCCCTGTCAATATCAATTGGTTCCTGACCGCTTATGACGAAATGGGCAATTGGGCGAATTACCCCACCAAGATTGACAGTTTCAATCACTTCAACTTAATCGATCCTATGCCATCCAACACCAGAGCCTTGTCCAACACAGAACAGACAGGGCCATTCGTGGTCTGGACAACCTATAAGGCAGAAGGAAATGTGATCAATGATTCCCTGTGGGTCTACAATAGTAGTGCTGCAGCCTGGGAACCGTTCGGGCGGGACAGCCTGATCGGAGACGTTTATTACTACACCATTCCCCAGCAGCAGGCGGCTGTGATCAGCCCGGTGTTGGTGCAGTGGTATTTAAAAGCCAGCGACGACCTGACCGGTAACTACACCTATGTACCGGCCAGCGCCAACCCGGGCTTTGGGGTTCCCTATTCCTTTAGGATACTGGACCTGACCGCCCCGTTGATTACCAATGTTACCCAGGTAGACAACACCTCCTTTACCGGGCCGTTCGAGGTCAAGGCAAATTGCCGCGATACCTCGGGCATAGCCCAGGTGCGGGTGTATTTCCGGACCAAACCCGCATTGGGTGACACCTCCTGGAACTACCTGCCCATGGCCGCCACAGGCAACCCAGATGAGTACAAGGCCAGCCTGCCGGTTCAGACCCCGGGAATGCTGGTACAATACTATGTTAGTGCATATGACGGAGCATTGACCGCCGGCGGTACCGCTCAAAAAAATACCGCCGATTTTCCGGCCGGCGGGCAGATAACTCCCAATCATTTCTACACAGGCAGTCCCCAATACAAACTATTGCTGGTAAATGATGGGTTGGCCGCCACAAACTACGATTCTTATTACACCTCCTGCCTGGACAGCAACGGTGTCACCTATGGCTACTGGGACAATCGCCGGGCAAATGTGCTGTCCCAGCTTCATAACGTCAATACCCTGATCTGGTTCACCGGGGACGACAGCGTCAACACCCTGAACCAAGCCGACCGGGACAGCCTGACCGCTTTCCTGGAGAGGGGCGGAAACCTGCTGCTCTCTTCAAAGAACCTGGGGCAGAACTGGGGCGGGAAGATCAACAGCGACACGGTGGACTTCTACCATAATTATTTAAAGGCCCGTTTTGATTCCACTCTTGTTCTATCCACGTCTTTATCCTTCCAGGGAAGGGTGGCTTTGCCGATCAGCAAGGGTGCAGTTGATAGTTTGTTTGTCGGCACGGTAGGGACCGCCGGCAACTACAAATCCATAGACAGGGTCGCGCCTCTGCCGGGAGCAGACTCGGTATTCAATGTCAAGAATCTACCGGGGTGCGCGGTCATCCGCTGTTCCACCGGAGTTTATAAAACAGTGTATGCCAGCCTGCCCATAGAGGCATTGGCAAAGAATACGGCCGGAAAATTATCCCGGACCCAGTTCATCGGCCGGTGCCTTAACTGGTTCGGCATCCAGACCTTCTACAAGGTGGCGGGCGAGGCGGTAGCCGAGGCCGGGCTGGTCAACGATGAAGCCCTGCTCTATCAGGCCTTCCCCAATCCTTTTAACGGCAACACCACCATCAGCTTCAGCCTGCCGTCGGCAGGAAGCGTTTCCCTGAAAGTGTACAATATTGCGGGACAGGTGGTGAAAACGATCTGCGACGAACACCGTAAGGCTGGGGTGTATAAGATCACTTGGAATGGCAATGACGAATCAGGCAACAAGGTTTCCAATGGCATTTACCTTTACCGGTTGGTGACCAAGGATCAAAGCCAGGCCAAGAAGGTAATCGTACTTCGATAGAGAGATTGGCACAACTCCGGCTGAAATTTTGATAAAACGGATGCAAAAAGGGTGGGGACGAAGTTTCCACCCTTTTTGCATTGCAAGAGAAAAAAATGCACAACCCTAATATATTGGTAAATTAACTGTTTACAAGATAAATCAATTATATAAATGCAAATAAGTGATAGTGGTATGGAATATCATAAAAATATTAAAATTGTAAGGATTTTTAATAATATGATTATCAACGACTTACAATTGATATTTTTGTTAATGAAGATACAAACATGGCACAGATATTGCATTTTAAATCCTTATCGTATATAATAATAAACAGTTAATTCATAACAAACTTTAGGAGGTTTTTTATGGCACGGAAAACCAGTCTGCTGACCACGGCAATAATTGCTTTGGCCGGCTTGGCTCTATTGGTGGCTTTTGGCCTGAACGAAGTGACCGCTTACAAGGCGGACATCAAAGGACAGCCCCAGCAGGCAACTGTCATCAGCGCGGTTACTAATGCACCGGCGGTAAAAAAGGCAGCTAATATTCCAGACCAGGCCGTCTGGGCCGGGCAAGCCAAGATCAGCGTGCCGGTGGAAGCGAAGGTTTCCCCCAAGATATCATTTTCCAACGGTTACCAAATTGACGCCATAGCCGGCGAGCCCAAACTGCCGGAAGATCTGAAATACGGCCAGCCCAAGGCCGATGAAACCACCTATTATATAGTACAGTTCAACGGACCCATCCAGGAATCCTGGCGCAAGGATCTGGAAGCCGAAGGCGCCGAGATCATGTTCTATCTGCCGGATTACGCCTTTGTGGTGCGGATGAAAGAATCCACCAGGGCCAAGCTGGTCAACACCAAGGGCAATATCAGCTATACCGGGCTATTCCAGCCGGCCTACAAGATCTCCGACCGGGCCCAGGCCCGCGCTTCTAACGCCAAGGGCGGGACCTTCAGGGCCACCATACTGGTGTTCAGCCCCGAAGATATTGACGTCACGGTAAGCCAGGTGGAAGCCATTGTGGGCCACAAGATATTCATGAAATCTTCTGTGGAATGGGCTCCCGGCAAATGGAACAAGAAGATCTTCGTTGACGTTACCAAAGACCAGATGACCTCTTTGGCCAACGCCAAGGGCATATATTGGATAGAGCCCATGAACAAGTTCAAGACCCAGAATTACAACAGCCAACCGTGCATGCAATCGGGCGTAATCCCCGGAGCATACCGTGGCATTTGGGCCAGGGGAATACTGGGCCAGGGCCAGATAGTACAGGACCTGGACACCGGCATCCGCGAGAGCCAGAACTTTTTTGACGATAACGCCAGGCATTACACCACTTGGTATTGGGACACCAACCACCGCAAAGTGGTGGGCAACCGGCCCGGAGCCTGGGCATATGAAACCGGAGGGGACTGGTACCACGGTTCCATGTCCAAGTTCGGCGACGAAGCGCTCAATAGCTATCACGGCAGCCATACCGCCGGCAGTATTGCCGGAGACGACTCCTCCGAGGGCGGCACTTACGGTATGGACGGTATCGCCCGGATGGCCAGACTGCTGTTCATTGACGGCGGCGGCGACTCCGGATCGGTCTACGGCACCGCCGATTGCAACATAGTCGGCTCCTGGGGCTGGGACAGCACCGTGGCCAACGGCGTTCCCCGGGCCTACATCTCCTCCAACTCCTGGGGCGATTCCTCGGTCAACGGGGCATACGACGGCAGCGCCATGGAGTGCGACATGTTCACCTGGAGCCACCAGGACTTCCTGTTCATCATCTCCGATGGCAATGACGGCGGTGTGGCCGCCCCCGGATACAAGTGCGGATCGCCGGCCACCAACAAGAACGGCATGGCCATAGCCGCTTTGGCAGCCGCCGGTGCCAATGGAGTAGGCGGTGCCAACACCAAGGCCTCGTTCTCGTCCTGGGGCAGCCATACGGACGGACGGATCAACCCGTTCGTCTCGGCTCCCGGTACGGCCATTCTCTCAGCTGACGGCGCAGTGGACAACGGGACTCTTTCCATGCAGGGGACATCAATGGCCTGCCCCATCACGGCCGGAACCACTGCTTTGGTGCGACAGTACTTTACCGAGGGCTGGTATCCAACTGGTACCAAGGTGGCGGCCGATGCCTTCATCCCCTCAGGAGCATTAATGAAAGCCGTAGTAGCCATCAGCGCTGACTCCACCACGGCTTCGCACGGAAGCTTTACCCTGGACTCGCTGTTCGGCTGGGGCCGTCCCAACTTAGATACCGCTTTGTTCTTCTCCGGTGACCAGGTCAAGATGCTGCTTCAGGATAACCGGGTAGGCGTCAGCACCGGAGAGGCCATGGAATACCAGGTGGCCATTCCGGCCGGCGCCACCAATTTGAAGATCTCTTTGGCCTGGTCCGATTATCCCGGTTCCACTACGGCCACTTATGCCATAGTGAATAATCTTGACCTGGATGCCTACGAACCAACTGGGGCTACTACCCCACGACGATTTAGGGGCAACCGTTTCCAGACCTATGCTACGGCGGCCAAGCAGTCCGATTCCCTGGCCACAACAAACGACTTCGTGAACGTGATGGAAGGCATCAAGGTCAAGGCCCCCAAGACCGGCACCTGGAAGATCAGGGTCACCGGGACCAACGTAGTGATGGGACCGCAGCCTTTTGCTATAGTGGTCACATACCGCACCCCGTTGGCGGCAGCCACAGGCAAAGTGTATCTGAACAAGCCGGTCTATGTCATTCCGTCAGCGGCCGGTTCCATAGATACCCTGAAGATAGAGGTGGACGATTTTGACAAAACCGGAAACTGTACGGTATTCGTCTGGTCAAAACGTTCCGAGCCCAAACAGGGGACGTCATATCCAGAAACCCTGATCTGCGCCCTGGTGGGAACAGGTCTTTACCGGACCACTGTCCCTCTGGTCAACGGCAATATGACTCTGAACAATGATCAGCTCACCTGTGACCAGAACGATACCATCTATGTGGTGTATAACGATGTCACCCCCACTCCCGATTATCCCGACACGGCCAAGGCGGTGACGGATGCCGACATGATGACCATCACCAATGTCAGCGCTACGGACATGGTCCCGCCGGTGGGCACCCAGAAGAAAATTCTTTGGACCACTTCGCGCAACGCCACTAATAAGGTTTATTACGGCCTGACCACGGCCTTGGGCTCGGTAGCCAGCGCCGACACTCCTTTGGTGGTCGACCACCAGTTCCCGATCACCGGGCTGGTACAGAACCAGGTATACTATTACGACGTGGAATCCAAGGATGCCCGGGGGGTCACCGTCCGCGACGACAACGGCGGCCGCCACTATGCCTTCAGCACCGGCTCGGGCAGCGGCCAGAGCGATGTGCTGGTGATAGTCTGGGACGACGATGGTTATGCCAACTCCTTTGTCCACGGCCCGTACCTGACCGACGCATTGAACAAGGGCGGATGGACTTACGACTGGTGGTCCACTCAATTGCAGGGCATAGTCACCACCACCCAGCTTAAAAAATACAAGGCTGTTTACATCCAGGTGGCCCAGGACGGACCGACCGGCGGAAATTACCCCGCTTTCAGGTCCCCGCAGCGCGACACCCTGATCCTCTATCATAACGCCGGAGCCAGGTTCGCCGTGGTCGGCAACGACCTGGGTTGGGATACCTACGCCAACGCCACCACTGTAAAATTAGCCGCTGAACGGCAGGCCGATACCATTTTCTGCCGCAACTATCTGCACTTTACTTACAAGGGCGATATAGCCTCGGCCAATACCCTTCTTACCGATCAGGTTTTCGGCATGACAGGCGATCCGATTTCCGGCAGTTACACCGCCGGCGTCAGCCACAGCAGCTGGCGCACCGGAGCAGCCGGCGACAGCATTGTGACCTCGGTTGGGCTTCCTGGTTATACCGGGGCCGCCGGAACCGGGAGCGCAGTCTGGCATTTTGAGAGCGCCTACGATTCGGCCGCCACCAAGTGGGAATCAGCCGCCACCATGGGCACCCTGGGCAACGGGGTCTGGGGCGGGCGCACCACTAGGACCATCATGAACGCATTCGAGATCACCCAGCTGGATACTGTCAATCCCGCCAGCGCCACCCGGGTTGACATCCTGAATAAGATGTTCATCTGGCTGATCGGACACGACCACCCATACGACACTATTCAGACACCGGTGGCTGGAACCACCTATACAACCAGCCCCATCAGCATCGCCTGGCGTTCCTACGCCAAGGGCGGCGCCACAATCGACACCACCTGGGTGGAATATTCCAGCAATGGCGGGGCCAGTTGGAATACACTGGTCAAAGGCACCAGCGTAACTTCGCCCTATAGCTGGGACATCACAACCCGCGAGAACGGAGTCCAGTACCAGGTTCGGGTCCGGGTTCAGGATACCGGGATTTACCCGGCCATGTCCGGTTCCGATACCGTGGGCAACTTTACCCTCAGCCGGGTGGGCGGAGACTTCACCGGGCCCATCATCAAACCGGGTACCATCCGCTTTAGTCGCAATCCGGTGGGCAACACCTCAGGTTGGGTGCTTAACGTAGCGGCCATGGCCAGCGATTCCACTACCGGCCTTTCCAACATTCAAGCGGTGCGGTGTTCGGTGGTTGCAAGCGGTGTTACCTATGCCAATGTTCTGATGAGCGCCACAGACGGTTCGTTCAACGCCATCCAGGAAGCCGTCAATACCAATATTTCCACTTTGGGATGGCCGGCTGGAACCTACACGGTTTATGTCCGGGCCCAGGATGCATCTCCTTCCAAATCCAAGTCGGCCAACAACTGGGGAGTATTGTCTTCAGCTACTGTCCTTCAGGTTGTTGATCTGCTTCCGCCTGACGGGGGGGCTGTCACCCTTTCCATGTTCACTGCTTCAACCGGCAAGCCCGGTGTGGTGTTGTACTGGCAGACTGCTTCCGAGGATAATTCATACAAATGGATTATCGAACGCTGCCCGACCCCGGACGGAAATTATGAGGTGGTAGCGGACAATATTGAAGCGGCCGGAAACTCAAATCAAGCCAAGGAATACACCTATACTGACCTGAGCGCTCAGCCCAATCAGGGTTATTACTATATGCTGGTTCAGGTTGATAACGATGGTTCCACCACAAAATATGGACCAATGTCTGCCAAAGCCGGAGGATTACCTGCACCCGAGTTCTTTGCGCTGCAGGAAGCCAGGCCCAATCCATTCGGCGGCAAGGTGGCCTTAAGTTACCAGGTTCCGGAGAGATCCCAGGTTTCTCTCAAGATATACAACATCGCCGGACAGGTGGTCCGCACCTTAACCGAAGGCGTAAAGGAGGCTGGTTATTATCAGATATCCTGGAACGGCACCGGAGATAACAGCAAAGCCCTTTCAAATGGCATTTACATCTACCGGCTGACAGCCACCACGGCTTCCGGCCAGCAGCATCAGATGGCCAGGAAGGTCACCCTGCTGAAATAGGTTCATCGGGTCATCAAGATTTAGGGGTCATTCCTTGGGGAATGGCCCCTAAACTTTGGTACTTGAGGTTTCATTTATCAATGAACAAAATATAGTGGCAACATCCCCATGTTCCTTAAACTTGTTATTGACAAAAAGCGGCATAAATACTATAATATTTGAAAGTATTGGGGCAAGAGAACAAAATTTAAAGGAGTTTTTGTCATGCGGAAAATCCTGTTAGCCATCTCTATTCTGGTCGTAATTTCTACAGCGTTCATTCCGGCTCATGCCGGGGAACGGGCGGCCATCAATGCCGGTGCCATAAAAACAGAGCTTTGGCATAACGGTCTGATGGGGGACACCACCGCCAGCCTTCTATTCCCGGCCGGGCTTTACCAGGGGGCATCCCTGCTACGGCTTGGTAGTTTGTGGTTCGGGGGATCGGTGGATGGAAAACAGAATTTTGGTGTCAGTTGCGGGGATATTACAACCTCGGGGCAGGCCGTTAGCGAATGGACTCCGGACAGCCTGGGGGTTCAGGTTTTCGTGCCAGGTTCCAGGGCTCCATTGGAGCTTAAGCTGAACCTGACCGATGACGATCCGGCGGCAAATAAGGGCATCAACCTAGGGATAACCGCCTCGGTAAAGGCCCATCAGTGGAGCTATCTGCCGGTTGATAAGCTCTACCTGCTGGAATACTCATTCAGGAATGATGGTGCTGCTCAGATAGACAGCGCCTATGCCGGATTGTGGCATCTGGGCAATGTTTTTAAAACCCAGGCTATCAATACTGAGAACATTGACTATACCGGTTATGATGTTAACGTGGACCCGCTTAATGGAACCGTCCGCAATATGCTTTATGTGGCAGCCGATTCGGTGCAGTGTCAGAATACATTTGGAGTAAGCTCTCCTTATATTGGTTTCCGGTTATTGCATGCAGTTAATCCGAACGGCAGTCCTGCGGTTTTAAGCGGTGCCTGCTCCTGGCGAGGCGCTTCGAACTCTCCCCAGAGCGATGCCTCATTGCTGGATTACCGTAGCCGCTATTTCTACCTTTCCCGGGGAAAATTTGATGCCGAGTTGATTCCCCGGTTCAATGTCCCCAAACTTACAATAGATAACACTCACCTTAGAATTGACGGCAAGGTGTTGACTGAAGTGGACGGAGTTTGGGATGTAAATGACACATCGCACATAGGTCAAAATTACTATATTGGAGGAATCTTTAACGCTTCCAGTGGCATCATTACCCTGGGCACTCCCAAAGCCGACAAACTGAAATTAGTGGCTAAGGAACAGGACTCGGAACTTGATACTTTGACTGTTCAAACTCAGAACCTGCCACTGGCTCAGGTAACCGGGGTTTACGACAATGCCACGGGTACAGGTACCAATTACTACAGCGGGGGAAGTTTTGTTTCGGCTACCGGAGTCATCACCTTGGGGACGCCGTATGTAAAACTGAATACGGTAAGCCACGAGGAGGATTGGGCCTCCGATGATTACACACTCTATGCCCAGATAACACCGTTGTACCAAGTGATCAGCGTTTACGACAACCCTGCCGACACCGGAACGGAATATTATGCCGGGGGGACTTTTAACGAATCCTCAGGGCAGATCACCCTGGGCACGGCTTACGCCAATTATGGCAGCGCCCCGCTATATGTAAACTACAAATGGCGGGAAGCCTCGCCATTCCTTTATGTTGACTACAGCTATAAACTGAATAATGTGGTCACTAGCTACAAATACTACCATACCAAGACCGGGGTGGTGCCCACCGATTATACCAATCTGACCATTTCCGATCCCACCGGCCTAGAGGAAGTGGCCGGGGTTTACCGCCAGAGCGATACATTAATGTCAGGTACCGATTACTACATAGGCGGCAGTTTTGACAAGGGAACCGGCCAGATAATGCTGGCAACGCCGCTCCCGGATGACACCGCCGATTATTACCTGCGGGAAAATTATATGCTGGATATGGTCGGCACTCCCAACGACAGTTTCATCTGGCTGGGGATAGGGATCTGGCCGGACTACGACAAGGTGGTGGAGATAGTTGGGATCTATGATAACAGCTCCGGAACCGGCACCGATTACTTCGCTGGGGGCAGCTATGATCCGGTAACCGACCTGATCACACTAGGCACACCCTTTGACGGTGGAGACATGATGTCACCGGTCTTCATAACTTACCGTTACCTGAAACTGACCAACGCCCTGGTTAAGTATCATAGCAATGACCTGGGTTCCCAGAACGTGATGCTATCGGTGGGGCCGTGGAACATGAGTCCAGGAGATTCCGCTAAAGCGGTATTTGCGGTGGTGGCTGGTAACAGCCTGGCCGAGCTCCAGGCAACCTCTGACTCGGCCCTGTATATATGGAACAACCCGGGTGCGGCGGTAACCACTACCAAAGGCTCGGTTTCCGGGCAGGTGGCCCGCACTTTGGGCCGGGGTATGGTGGAAAATGCTGTGGTCACAGCCTATCAGGGTCCGACCCCGATTGATTCCGGTATCACCGATGGTACCGGGCGCTATTTTGTAGCCAACCTGGAGGCTGGTGCATATGATTCCCTAGTAGCAACTTCAACGGGATATTTACAGAGTGCAATTTTATTCAATGCCGACATCACTGCCGGGCAGGATACTACCGGCTTGGATTTTGTACTGACTTCAGTCAATGCTGGTCTCAGCGGCTACGTTTTCAGGTCCGACAGTTCTACTGCTGTGGCCGGAGCGTTGGTATTCCTGCAGGGAGTGAACTATGATAGCACTTTTACCGATATTGGCGGATATTATTCGTTCAAGTCCGTACTGACATCAACCACCGACAGTCTGCTGTTCTCTGCTCCCGGATGCGTGGCAGAGGTCATCGCCAACCTGAACCTTCAGGCAGACTCCGCCATGGCAGTAAACAAGGTACTGCATTCTGCCGGAGGCTGGCTAGACGGGCGGATCACCAAGTCCGACAGCTTGACCCCGGTGGCCAATGCCATAGTGAGCGTAACCGGACCGGTATCGGCCTCCGATACCACCGATGCTTCAGGTAATTATAGTTTTACCGGACTGGCGGCCGGAACCTATGATATCAGTATTACCGCCTCAGGATATGCCATGCAGAATATCTCGGGAATGGCCGTCCGGTCAGATTCCACTACTTGGGCGGATGCCAGCCTGTATCAGGAGTTCTCTTCCTCAGGCTTGGTCTGGGCGGTTAAAACCAAAATGCCGAACTGGCTTTTTGGATCTGCCTCCTGTCAGTTGGGGGGCAAAGTATATGTGTTCGGAGGCCGCGATTACGGTCTGGTCAAAAGGGCCGCATACCGATATGATCCTTCCGCCGATACTCTGGGGGGGACTCCCTGGGCGGCCTTGGCGGATATGCCCACCGCCCGTTACGGGCTGGGGTGCGCCGCCGTTGGGGACAGCATCATCTATGTCATCGGAGGGTATACTCAGGACAGTATAGCTTTGTCAACAATAGAGGCATACATACCTAACGACAATAGTTGGGTGACAGGACTGACAGGGATGCCCACACCCCGAGCGTTTATGGGTGTGACCAGTATCAAAGATTCGGTTTATGCAGTGGGAGGAGAAAACAATCTCATCGCCGGGCTGGATACCGTGGAGATTTATCTGTCTTCCAGCAATGTCTGGGTTACCAAAAAAGCCCTATTTGGCGGACCAGCCTTTGGGCGAAGCGGGGCTGTGGTTACAGCTTTGGACAGCCTGGGAGTAAAGCGGATTTACGCAACGGGTGGGAAAAAATTGGACGGTACCTTTTTAGCTGTTAATCAAAAATACAATCCTGTCACCAATACCTGGGGCACAAGGACTGCTTTAAGCTCTTCCGTAAGTTATGGAGCAGGAGCAGCGGTAAACGATTCCCTTTACCTAGTAGGAGGCAAAAACGGGTCCGGTTACCTTTCAGGAGCATACAGCTATAGCCCGTTCAGCAATACTTGGCTGGTTAATAATGCTTATCACACCGGCATCGCTCAGGCCTCGATCAGTTCACAGGATTCAATGGGATTCTGGGTTCTGGGCGGAATGACCAACGACGGTTTCATCAGCGACTCCATATATTTTGGCTACAAGCCGGGAGCCATAGAAGGCAATGTTACAATCTTTGGCACGCCGGTTACCGGAGTTACTGTCACTGCTTTAAAAGGATCTCAAGCAAAGAACAGTGAGCAAACTAAGGCTGATGGCAGCTACACCTTAGCAGGCTTGGAGCCGGGGAATTACGATGTCCACTTTTTCAAGACAGGTTCGGTGGATAGCACCATCAAGAACATTCAGGTAAAATGGGGACGGATAACCGGAGGAGTTAATGGTGTTGAAGGCAAACCTATCGTATTGGAACAGTACGGATTTAAACTGGGCCTGGCCTATCCCAATCCAGTCAATAACCAGACAACCATTAGTTATCAGTTGCCGGCCAAGTCAAACGTAGAGTTGTCGGTTTACAACGTACTGGGACAGAAGATCAAGGTGCTGGCTCAAGGTACCCAGAATCCAGGATGGCATTCGGTGATCTGGAACGGCAGGGACAATGGCGGACGGAAAGTGTCTAGCGGCATCTATCTTTACCGCTTGTCCTCAGGTTCAGGAAGCGCGGTTAAAAAACTGGTGGTGATAAGATAGCCCCCAAAGGACAAATGACGGCACGGCTAGAATCTTTTATTTTAGCCGTGCCAGATATTTATTTATTTCTCTTGACAAAACGTTGTTTGTATATTATCATTCATTAATTAAAAAGGAGAGTTAATTTAACGTCCGGTAAATGTAAGTAAAACAGTGCAGGTTGCTTGTACCTTTCAATATGAAAGGGGCTGTTTTATTTAACAATGATGCCGGCCGTATGTTGATAGAATCACGGTCAATTGGGCTGGTATCATTTATCAAATGATGCCAGTTTTTTATTTAAGGAGTTTTGTCATGGGAAGAGTTATTTTATTAGCCATGGTTTTAACCGTGCAAAGCTGGGCCCAGCAATGGTCGCCCGCCGTCAATCTAATGCTATCTGATCCCGGATCATCCTGGACCGCCTCTAACCAGGCCCGCAGCCTGGCGGTCCAGGGGGACACCGTGCATTTGGTGTGGTTCAACTCTACGGAAGTGTTGGCCAATATGGGACACCAGATTTATTACAAAAAATATAACGGAGCTTTATGGGACACCAGCAATACTCTGATAGGTTATATGGGAAATTACCGGAGGCACAGTTGGTATCCGTCCTGCGCCATGGGGCCCGGGGGTGACCTGCATGTGGTTTGGGAGACCAATGACTTTGTCCAGACCAGCGACGGGGCTTCCATATACGACATTGCCTATCGCCAACTCAGCCACGGCATATGGACTCCAAGTCTAAGTGAAAACCCGATCAAGGTTACAGGGAATGTTTCTCAAGGCTATTCATGGCGGCCGGTGATCGCTTGTGGCTTGGATAACATTGCCCACATAGCCTGGCAAGATAACCGGCAGGGTACATTTAAAATATTCTACAGATCATTGACGAACGGTAGCGCTTGGAGCGATTATTTATGCCTTAGTCCTCAGGGAGTTTATGCTGGGTTTCCCAGCATAGCATTGTCTGGCACCCAACCTGCAGTGGTCTGGCAGGATTTTAGAAATGGAAGTAACCAGATATACTTTGCCCAAAAAACGATGTCAGGCTGGGGCCAGGACAGCTCTATCAGCCAGAGCAATTTCGGGGCCTTTGCCCCGTGCCTGGCCGGGGATCAAGCCGGGAACTTGCATGTTGCATGGGAGGATTTGCGCGACGGCAACTTCGAGATATATTATCGCCGTTTCAATGCCCAGACCCAGCTATGGGGGAATGTTCTTAGGCTGACAAAAGATCCCTTTTATTCCCGCCAGCCGTTCTTGCTTTGTCAGGACGACAGCACGGTAAGTCTGTTCTGGTCCGACGATCGTAACGGAAGTTATGAGATCTATCACCGACAGTCGGTTAATAACATTTGGCAGCCCGAAACCACCATTACCACCTTTAATGGTTCAGCATCTCTCAATCCCTCGGCCGCCATGGATCATCTGGGCAATCTGCACCTGGTCTGGTCTGATTTCGGCGTACCCTATTTGGCCCCGGATATTTTTTATATGACGGGAGTTTATGCTAAAATAGCAACATCTGAAAATCAGCCTCCTGTCCCAGGATCAGCCGTCCTGGCAATGCTTCCGGCCCGCCCAAATCCCTTGCGTGACAGGACCAAAATATCTATGACAACGGCACAGAGCGGGTGGGCCCGGGTAAGTGTTTACAATATCGCCGGACAGCTGGTGAAGGAGATTTACCGCGGTCAATTGGCCGGGGGACAACATGAGTTTGAATGGGATGCCAGGGACGGCAAAGGGGACAGGGTCAGTAACGGCCTTTATCTTACCCGGGCGGAATCGTCCGGGGCCGCAGTTACCGGTAAAATAATGGTGGTGAGGTGAATATGAGATTTAGAACACTTATACCGCTTTTAGGACTGCTGGTTATGGTCCTGAATTCTGCCTGGGCCGGCGTCAATGTATCGGAATCCACCGATCAGGGAATTGTAGTGGAACTCTCCTGTCCCCAGCCGCAATTTGAGCAGGTTCTGATAAATGGGATGGAATATTTCAGGGTCTCAGCCGTAGGCTGCCCCGGTCTGACCGACCCCGGCCGTCCGTTTCTGCCGGTAGTAGGAACGATGATATTTGTGCCACCCAACACTATTCCTGTGATAGCATCCACCGAGCTGGCAGAGGCAATAAAATATAAAAAGATCCCGGCACCGGCTTACGAAATCCAAATGAACAAGGAAACAATCCCCGATCCGGCTGTGTACCAGGGTGAACAGGTTTATCCGGCCGATATAGTAACCATCTCCCCGCCGGTCAGGGCGGGCCTTCACAAGATGGCTTTTATTTCCTTCAATCCGGTGCGGTTTAACCCGGCCAGCGGCAGCCTGCTCTATGTTAAAAGCATCAAGATCCGGATCAAATTCCGTACGTCCGGTCTAGGCGACCAAGCATTGGCAGCGGGGAAGGCGGGCCAGCTGGGCGCCGGTATCGGCCGGATCGCCGCAAAAAGTTCTGCAAATCCAAATATGATGGCAGGATGGGCCTCCCGTCCCGCTACCTCTAATAAAGTTAAATCAGACACATGGGCCGATACTCTTCCCTATAAAATATTGATAGAGGAAGAAGGCATTTATAAGATCGGTTATTTTGATCTGTTGCAGGCCGGACTCAATCCCGGCTGGTTCGATCCCCGCAGCTATAAATTGTTCAATCAGGGGAGGGAAGTTCCCATCTATTTCAAGGGTCAGGCAGACGGCGTGTTTGATCAGGAAGATTATTTTGAGTTCTACGGACAGCGGTTAGAAGGTGACAGCAGTTACTACCACCCCTATTCCCGCGATAATGTTTACTGGCTGGGAGCCGGAGGCAGTTTCGGTTCCAGGATGATAGAGGAGGATGGAAGCCCGGTAAACCAAAATTATATCCTAGCGGATTTCTATCGGGATGAGATCCATTTGGAAAAGGACAGCCTTTTTTGCCGGCTGAACAGCGAATACAGCGACCAGACCGACCGCTGGTTCTGGCGGAGGATAGACGAAGGCGACAGTATGGTTTACAACTTCTTCCTTCCCGGTCTTGAATTCAGTGCGATTGACAGCGTTAACCTGACTTTGAGTCTGCATGGTTACACCTCCCTGCTGCCGGATACTTTTAACGACCATTGGGCTATTGCCATAGTTAACGGAACATCACTAAATAATTACATCAGATGGGATGGCCAGTCCCCGAATGTATTTAGGACGAAGATGGACCCTGCCTATCTGGTCAACGGGCAAAACAAGTTAGTGTTAAAGCACGGTCCGTTGAATAATATTGACAGTTATTTTTTTAACTGGATGGAAGTGGAATATACCCGGAGCTATGGGGCCGAAGAGGGACACGTGAAGTTCAAAGCCCCGCCCTATCGTTCAGACAGTCTGTTACGTTATAAAATTAACGGATTTGAGAGCCAGAGCATAGATCTATATAAGTTGGGTGTTAGTAAGATTATCGGGACCGTGGTGGAACGTGATATTGACGGAGTGAGCTACAATTTGACCTTTGATGATAAGGCCTCCGCCCAGACCGTCTATTTTGCTGTGCAAAACGATGATCAGCACAAGCTGAAACCAAAGGCCATCGTAGCTAATCATGTCCCGGCCCAGGCCTTGACGGATCCATCCCAAACCGCTCAATGCCTGATAATAACCACCGAAGAATTTATGGCCTCGGCGGAAAGACTGGCCGCCATCCGGAGGACCCAATATGAAGGAGCCAAGGTTGTGCTGGCATCCGATATCTACGATGTATTTAATTATGGGATCCCAACAGACCGTTCGATCAAAGATTATTTGCGTCAGGCTTTTATGACCTGGCAGGTTCCGCCGGACTATGTATTGCTGTTGGGCGGAGGGAGTTGGGACCCCCGCAACCTGCTGGGTCAATCTTCTGCCGATAAAATTCCGGTACATTTGACCAGGACCTCTGATTTTGGTCCGACTGCAGACGACAACTATTATGCCGATATCCTTGAAGATGATCAATTCTCCTCTTTGCCGGACATCGCGGTGGGCCGGATCCCTGTTTACACTGCCAACGATTGCCAGATCTGGGAAACCAAACAAATGTCCTACGAACAGCAACCTTTGCTGGACCAATGGCAGCGTAAATTTATGCTGATAGCCGGGAGGAACATGAATATCGGCGACCAGTTCAACCTGGAAAGCGACCAGCTGGCGGCTACACTGGATACCAGATATACGGTTTCAAAGGTCTACCACAACAATCCTGCTACTACTCAGGATCTGATAGATCAGTTCAACCAGGGAGCTGTGCTGGCCGGGTTCAACGGGCATGGGGGCGGCCAGGTATGGTCCCATGACAGTTTTTTCCGGATAGACGAGGTGGCCAGGCTTAACAACTGGGGACGCTGGCCGTTAGTGGGTTCATTTACCTGTTACAGCGGAGCCTTTGATATTCCCGATACTGTTTCCCTGTCCCAGGCCATGCTGTTAAAGACATACAGCGGCGCGGTAGGTGTTTTTGCCAGTTCCGGGCCATCATGGGAGAATGTCATAGAACAGGTATTCTTTGGGGCGGTTGATGACTACGGTCTCACTAGGTTCGGTGATATTATCCTGAGTTCCAAGATTGAAATGGCTGCCAGATACGGCACGGTTTCCGGCCCGCCGGGGGAGATGATAACCAGTTATAATCTGCTAGGGGATCCCGGCATGCGCCTGGCAGTTTCCCACCGGGGCATTGAAATGGCGTTGCTTCCGGCTTCGCTTTTACCCGGAGATTCACTTACAGTCACCATCAACGGCGGGTTCAAAACCGGTAGTATTGCCTTGCTTTCCATATGTGACTCCATCGGTAGTCCCGCTGCTAGCTATTCGCTGTTTTCCAATACTCCCGGCATCGTTAATGCCAGGGTGCAGGTCCCGGTTGGCATGGGTACCGGAAAGGCTTTAGTGAAGGCATTTGTAAAAGACGCAGACAGCAGCTGGGCCATTTGCGGGGAAATGGGGATCAACCAGCCTGCATTTTATGGCATGGTTGCCACTCCCTCCCGACCGGTCAATCTTGTAGATAGCGTTGATATAGTCAGCGGAGCTTCCAGCCTGGGGGGAATAGACAGTGTATGGTGCGAATGGCGTACAGCAGAAGATAGAGCTGACACTTTCCCGCTCCAGATCACTATGATGGACAGTTCATATCCTGGTTTTTTCAAGCTAAGAGCCAAGATCATCAACGCCGGGCATGCTGACACGTTTCTCAACTACCGGATCTGCCTTTCCGGTCCTGGGGTAGCTAAAGCAGTAAGCAAATGGAGTTCTCACCATCTTTTGAACCGTTCCGATCTGGCTCTGAAAAAAAATACCAACGATGTTGATAATGCCTATTTTGGTGGGAAAAGGAGGCTGACTCTCTATATTGATGTTTATAATAAAGGGGATATCAGAGCTGACAGCATTCCCCTTCATTTTTACCGCTATAACAACGAGCTTCCCCCGGTCGATTCCGTTACAGTGATACTGGATTCGATCCTGCCAGGCACCAAGACCGTAGTAGCTGTTCCCTGGAGCCTTGCTCCAGGGAGGGAGAGAGACTCGATTAAACTATCCATAGACCCCTCCGCTAAAATCATGCCGCCGGAACAGGATACCAGCAACAATCATTTTGCTTCGAACTATTATGACTTGCCCAGATACCCGGACACGAAAGTTTACCGCCAATTGGGCCTGTTGGGAAGCGGAGATACGGTGACATTGCTGCAAGCGGACCCTCAGATCAGATATTACCTGCCCGATTCCAGTCTGAACGACAGCGCCGTTTCGATAGTGGGAGCCTTCCCCTTTGATCAATATTCCCCGTTGAACCCGGCCCGCCAGCCTGGATTGAAAATGATCGGGGACGAGTTCCGGGATGCTTATTTTGTGAATCTTACCGACTCAACCCGGGGACTGTCCAATGGAAAGAAATTATGGGTCAGCCTGGGCTGGCCCCAGCTGGGTGAGGTCGAAGATCTGAGCCTGGTAAACATATACCGCTTTAATCCCCGTCAAAGTTTATGGCAAAAGGTCCCTGGCGGGGCTGACACGCTCAGCGTCTGGGGCCTTTCCGATTCTTTCGGCACCTTCATGCCCTTGATCGGAACCGACACTACTGCTCCCTTGATCACCGCCAGGCTGGATCAACAGTCCACCGGCTGGGGGAACGAAGTAAGGGTTTCCCGGCCCCAGTATTCGGTGTTGATAGAGGATCCCAACGGCATCAATCTGGATTCGGTTTGGGTAAAAAAGGACGGGGCGCTTGTTTCCCGAAATGAGTATAATTTACCAACCCAGCCCCAGGATCACAGCAGTGTACCCCTGGCTTATGCCCCGTATCTGGCCGATGGACAGCACAATTTGGAATTCGGAGCCTGCGACAACCTGGGCAATAGATCGTCGGTCTCGGTGCAGCTTACGGTGGCGGCAACCTTTGGGCTTTACGAGATGGCCTGCTATCCTACTCCAGTCGACGGGAACTACGCCACTTTTTACTTTTTTGTGGGCGATCATACCGATAAGTACGAGCTGAAAATATTTACCGTGGCCGGAAGGCTGATCAAGACGTTCAATGGTGGATATGCCTCAGGTGTCAAGACGTTGCGCTGGGATGTTGATGATAACTCGGGGCAAAGGGTGGCTAATGGAGTATATTTTTATACTTTGGAAATTTGGTCGGGATCAGGGGCAAAACAGAAAAAAACCGAAAAACTGGCGGTATTACGATGAGGAGAAGGAATATGAAAAATATATTTATCACATTTGTACTGTTGATAATGGCCACCGTGGTCAGTGCAGAGAATTACGGAGGGGAGTTTTTGAATCTGGGTGTCGGCGCTAGAGCCCAGGGTCTGGGTGGAGCTTACGGCCCGCTGGCCGAAGATGCCAGTGCCATTTACTGGAATCCGGCCGGGCTTTCCGGCATGATCCGTCCGGAAGTAATGTTCTGCCATACCCAGCTCTTTGGCGGGCTGGCCAACCATGATTTCCTGGGCCTGGCCTGGCCCTTAAGCAAGCGGCTGAGCTTGGGGCTGGGCTGGATCCGGCTGGGGGTGGATCATATACCACGTTTTTCGTACGATGTGGGGACCGTTTCAAACGGCAGTTTTGGCGACAATGAGAATGCCGTCTACCTATCGGCTTCGTTTCAAAGGGAAACCGCTTCTTTGGGCAAACCGTTAAAACTATCGGCCGGCGGCAGCGTCAAGATAATATCCAACAAGCTGGATGATCGCCAGGCTAGCGGGCTGGGGCTGGATTTCGGTCTACAGGCCAAGATTTGGCTGGCGGAGTGGCTGGCCGTCAGATCGGCTAACCAAGTGATTGTGGGGATGGAGCCAGCCATGATGGGGCGTTCCAACTGGGGAACCATAGGTTTGAGCCTGTCAGCCCAGGATATAGGTGGAACCAGCATCTCGTGGAACACTGCCAGCCAGCAAAGCGATGTCCGGCCGGCCGGATACAAGGCCGGAATAGCATATACTCAGCCGATTTTTCCCTGGCACAGCCAGGTTATAGTTTCAGCCGAAGCTTCCAGCCAAAGCTATCAAAAAGGCCGGTTAGGGATTGAAATTGACTATCGTAATTTATTGTCGGCCAGGCTGGGCCGGGCTCAAAAGGAGCTTGTTTGGGGAGGAGGGATGAAGGTATGGCGGCTGAGATTTGATTATGCCTATACGCCCCACCAGCTGG
The DNA here is from genome assembly GCA_016235665.1 of candidate division TA06 bacterium. Lineage (NCBI taxonomy): Bacteria > candidate division TA06 bacterium. The sequence continues at coordinate 28,761 of JACRJI010000013.1, forward strand.
GCAGTACCCACCGGGTGGGCTGTAGTTTCAAACTTTAAAAAAGGCATACTTTCTTAATGTTTCTACTGAGGCGTTGTCTGCAGGGCAGCGCCTTTTTATGTTTTGTGCTTGCATGCAAAAAATTAGTATGATAAAATATTAGTTATGGTCAAATCAGGAAAAATACCGGAACATCATTAAACACATTGAGCAAAAAAGCCATGAATGCCAAAGAACAATTGCAGATTATAAAACGGGGAACCCTCCACCTGATGCCGGAAGAGACCCTGTTATCAAAGCTTGAAAAGGCTATAAAGGAATCCAAACCTCTTAACATAAAATACGGGGCCGATCCTTCGGCACCGGACCTGCACCTGGGGCATGCGGTCTGTTTCAAGAAACTGAAGGAATTCCAGGATCTGGGGCACCGGGTCATTTTCGTGATCGGCGATTTTACCGCTATGATCGGCGATCCTACCGGGCGTTCTGAGACCCGCAAACCGCTGACCCGGGAACAAGTCCGGGATAACGCGGCCACTTACATGGAGCAAGTGTACCTGCTGCTGGATCGGGAAAAGACAGTAGTGGCCTATAATAATGAATGGCTGTCAAAACTCAACCTAAGCGACGTCATCAATCTCAGCTCCAAGTTCACCGTGGCCCGGATGCTGGAGCGAGACGACTTCAGCAAGCGTCACAAAAACCAGGCTTCGATCGGGGTCCACGAATTCCTATATCCGGTGATGGTCTCCTATGACTCGGTTCATCTCAAGGCCGACGTGGAAGCCGGGGGCAACGACCAGCTGTTCAACTTTTTGGCCGGCCGGGAGCTGATGCAGGAACTGGGGATGGAGCCCCAGGCGGTCCTGACGGTGCCGATTCTGGTGGGGACCGACGGCATCAACAAGATGAGCAAATCGCTGGGCAATTATATCGCCATCAAGGACAGCCCCAAGGAGATGTTCGGCAAGACCATGTCCATACCGGATTCCGCCATTTTGACCTATGCCCAGCTGGCGGCCTTTTACGGCGGCGAGCAGCTGAAAAAAACAAAAAACCGACTGGAAGCCGGGGAAAATCCCCGGAACATCAAGGCCCAGGTCGCCCGGGACATCGCGGCCATCTATCACGGCGCCGCCAGGGCGGAGGCGGCCTCGGCCGAGTTCGATCAGATGTTCCGGAACGGCGGGCTGCCGGAGAACCTTACCGAACACAACCCCGGAGCCGACAAAGTGTGGATCATAAAATTGATCACCGGGGCGGGCTGCGCCAAGAACAGTTCCGAGGCCCGGCGGCTGATAGTGCAGGGCGGGGTTCATCTGGACGGAGAAAAGATCACCAGCATTGACGCGGAGGTGGACATAAAGAACGGGGCCATCCTTAAGGTCGGCAAGAGGAATTTTGTAAAGTTGAAAAGATGAAAGACGCAAAATCAAGTAAATCAAAAGGGAAGAGCCTCAGGGCTGCGGTGTTCATTGACCGGGACGGGACCATCAACTATGATACCCACTATGTCAACCATCCGGACCAGTTGAAACTATTGCCCGGGGCGGCCGAGGGGATTCAGCTGCTTAACCAGAATGATATTTTGACGGTGGTGGCCAGCAATCAGTCCGGAGTGGCCCGGGGGTATTTGACCCTCAAAACATTGGATATGATCCACCGCCGTCTGATAGCCCTCTTAAAACGCCAAGGGGCCAGCCTGGATGCCATTTATTATTGCCCCTATCATCCGGAAGAAAGGCATCCCTGCCGCAAGCCAGATATCGGCATGGCCCTGGCGGCCGGTAAAGAATTCGGAATAGATCTTTCCCGTTCCTACATGATCGGAGACAGCCAGAGCGACATGGAATTCGCCCGCAACCTGGGAGCCAAGAAAATACTGGTGCTTGGCGGCAAATCAAACGGCCGGGAGGCCTGGGTAAGAAAGATCAAAGTCGACTGCCTGGCACAAGATCTTCTAGGCGCGGCCCTGTGGATAATCAATGATCTGATATCCAAAAATCCGGCCAGGGGATAAGACTTGATGCTGGCGGAAGTAAAAAGACGCTTAAAAGGTCAAAAGCTGAAAGATCATAGCCGGCCCAAGCCAGAAACGCAGAAGTTTCTGGCTGTTGTATTAGCGCTTTAAGCCAATCCGCAAAGAACCAAGAATTTTCTGAAAATCCAAAAACAATCAATACAAGGCAGAGTATAAATGATATCAGCATTGATAATTGCCAAGGATGAAAAAAATAATATCGGGCCCTGCCTGGATAGTCTGCAGGGGTTTGCCGGCGAGATTATAGTTGTTGTTGATTCATCAAGCACCGATGAAACCGAGCAGATAAGCAGGAACAAAGGGGCCAGGGTGCTGGTTAAGGAATGGCAAGGCTTCGGTGCCACAAAAAACTGGGGATTACAGCAGGCCTCGGGAGATCTCATCCTTTGGATAGACGCCGATGAAAGGATGACCCCTGAGCTTGCCAAGGAAATAACAACAACGATTCAATCAAACCGTAATTTTTCAGCCTTAGCCTTTCCCCGGAAAGCATATTTTCTCGGGAGATGGATAAAACATTGCGGCTGGTACCCAGGTTACGTCACCCGGCTGTTTAAAAAAGAAAAAGCAAGGTTTAACGACAAGCAAGTGCATGAGATGTTAGTGGTTGACGGTAAAGTGATCAAACTTAAGGAAGCTTTGCTCCATTATACAGACCCCGACCTGGCCCATTATCTGTTGAAATTCAATAAATACACCAGGTTAGCTGCCGAACAGATGAATAAGTCGGGATCCCGTTTCAAACTCTCAGGTGTTATCCTGAAGCCTCTGATAGTATTTGTCAAAATGTATATCATCAAACTGGGATTTCTGGACGGTATGGAGGGCTTCATCTTGTCTGTGCTTTCGGCCCATTATTCCTTCGTTAAGAACATCAGGCTCTGGGAAATCAAAAGGCACCAAGGAAATATGCCAAGAGCAAATGAGACGATTGATGGAAACAAACAATAGACCCGCTCACATATTAGTCATCAAAATGCTGGGGGTGGGAGATGTAATCTGGACCACGCCCCTGCTCAGCAACCTACGGCAGGGCTTTCCCCAGGCTAAAATATCCTTCCTCTGCCGGAGCTTTTGCGCTCCGGTGCTGGCCAACAATCCCGACCTGGACGAGGTCATCGCCTTTGATCCCGGCAGCCTCGGGTATCAACTGAGTTTCATCCGGGACCTGAGAAGCCGGAAGTTTGACCTGGTGATAGATCTTTTCGGATCGCCCCGCACCGCTTTCCTGTCGCTGGCCAGCGGATCAGGAAACAGGATAGGCTTTGATTTCGGCTACCGCCGGTTGTTTTACACCATAGTGCTTTCGTCCAAAGAAGCCAACCGGGGCCACGAGGTGGAGTTCCATCTTTTTCCACTCAAAACCCTGGGGATCCCGGTCAGGTCAAAGGAACTGGTCTTTAACTTGAGGCCGGAGGAAACCGCCTTCAAGGACCGGACCTGGGGCGGGTGGGGCATCAAAGAAGAAGAGACTGTGGTGGGCCTGGTCGCCACCAGCGGCTGTTCCTGCCGGCGCTGGCCGGAGCAAAACTTTTCACAGTTGGCCCGGGAACTGTCGGCCATGAAAAACCTCCGGATTGTGATATTCTGGGGCCTGAGCGCAGAACTGGAAAGCGCCCAAAGGATAGCCAAGGGGGCGGAAGACAAGGTCCTCATTATCCCCAAGACCAGCCTTCGCCAGATGGCGGCCCTGCTGTCTGGTTGTGACCTGGTGATAGGCAATAACTGCGGGCCGGTGCAGATAGCTACCGCCTTCAAAGTTCCGGTGATAAACTTTCACGGCCCCACCCGCCCGCTGGGACAGGGACCTTGGGGAGTGCCCAACGTGATACTAAGGAATGAAAGCCTGTCCTGCCTGGAGTGCAACAAGACCAGCTGTCCGGATCCCAAGTGCATGACCGGGATCACCGTGGAACAGGTAATGGCAGCGTTCAAGACTATGATGGCCGGGGAACTTGGGAAAAGGTAGCATCACCTTAAATATCAACCGGGTCCATCAGGCATTGTTGAAATGCCATGGAATACCCGCCCCAAAAAAATATCCCCGGGTGCTGGACGCCCTGGTGGAGACCATCCTTTCCCAAAATACCAGCGATACTAACAGCCACCGGGCTTATCTTTCGCTGAAAAAACGATTTCCCAGCTGGAAAGCGGCGGCGGCAGCCAGGCCCCGGGACCTTGAGTCAGCCATCAGGACCGGCGGCCTGGCCAGGATAAAATCATTGAGGATCTCAAAACTGCTGAACCTGATAGCCCTGGAGCAGGGGCTGATCTCGCTGGAATATCTTAAGAAGCTGTCCCCGGAGCAGGCCTATCACCAATTGGTCTCTTATGACGGGGTGGGGCCCAAGACAGCCGCCTGCACTTTGCTATTCGGGGCCGGGATGCCGGTTTTTCCGGTGGACACCCACGTCTACCGGGTCTGCCAACGGCTGGGGTGGGCGGCTCCAAAAGAAAGCGTTGAAAGGTTTCAGGAACGGATCGGGCTATTCATTCCCCCCAAACAGGTATTCAACCTGCATGTGAATCTGATCACCCACGGGAGGCAGACCTGCCATCCCCGCCGTCCGGATTGCGAACGGTGCTGCCTAAAGACCCATTGCCAGAATCCCCATGACAGCAAACCAAAGAACCTAAAGGAGGAACGGTCATGAGCCGGAAACGCAAAATCCCTGTATTCCTGTTTTGTGCGGTCCTGTCCTTATGGGGTTGCCGGGCGCAGCCCCGCGAAGAATTCAAGAACAAGGCCCCAAAAACCATCAGCCTTAACGCCGACAGCGCTGAGGTCAAAGCCGACAGCGCCAGAGTGCTCCCCGTTCCGGCCGGCGTCCAGTTCGGCTTTTCGCTGGAGTTGCTGGGGGACGCCCGGCTTGATTTTTATGATGAGACCGACCGCCACACCGGGCCGGCCACCAAGGAAGAGTACCTTCCCGTCCTGGAAATGATCCTGGCCCAGCCGGAACTGCACGAAGAGGAAAAGGCCAACCTGGAGGCCCAGAAACAGCGGATATTGCAGACCGGCAGCGCCGCCGAGTTCTTCATCAACCGGGGCATACCCAACCTGCAGTTCAAATCCTCGGCCGAAAAGAAGTCGGCTTCTTTCAAGGGCGGGGATGAAATAATGATGAAGATCAGCCAGACCGCCGGCGGCAAGCTGGCCCTGACCCTCAAGGTCTGGAACCACCTCCAGGTCAAGGAAGCGCAATACGCCATTGAAGCGGGAGAGGGCCAGAACGGCGAGATCAGCATTTTCTCCACCATGGACGACTTTACCCTGGATTGGGGCGGGAACGATGAAGGCCAGCCGGAGCGGACCATCCAGCCCTTCAAACTGGACAGCATGGCAGTGGCCCCGCCGCCGGCCGCAGCGGCCAAGAACGTTTCTCAGTCAGCTCCGGCCCCGGCGACCCCGCCCGTCAAAACCGGGAAATAGCAATGGCAGTTTTCAGATGGAACGCCTGATAGCCCACGTGGACATGGACTGCTTTTACGCGGCGGTGGAGGTTTTGGACAACCCGGAGCTTAAGGGCCGGCCGGTGATCGTGGGCTCCGACCCCAAGGGAGGCAAGGGCCGGGGCGTGGTCTCGGCCTCATCCTACGAAGCCCGGAAATTCGGGGTGCATTCTGCCATGCCCATCTCCCAGGCCTTCAGACTATGCCCTAACGGAGTGTTTTTGCCGGGGCGGATGAGGCGTTATGCCGAGGTTTCGGATGTTATTATGGAGATACTCTTGAGTTTTACGCCCCAGATGCAGCAGATCTCTGTGGACGAGGCCTTCCTTGATCTGACCGGCTGCCGGAGGATCTTTGGTTCTGCCGAACAGATGGGGAAGAAGATAAAGCTGGCCATCAGGCAGAAGTGCAACCTAACCGCCTCGGTGGGGATGGGCTCCAACAAGCTGATAGCCAAGATAGCCTCCGACTTGAAGAAACCCGATGGTTTGGTTATAGTGCCTCCCGGCAGGGAGGCGGAATTTTTAAGTCCCCTGCCTTTGCGCAAATTGTGGGGCATAGGGCCCAAGACGGAGCAGAGGATCAAATCGAGCTTCAAGGCCGAGACCATCGGACAGTTGGCGGCCATTCCGGAGAGTGCCCTGGCAAAAGAACTCGGCGTAATGGGGGGGTACCTGCACCAGCGGGCCAACGGGGTGGACGACGATCCGGTCTGCGACGGGCATGAAGCAAAATCCATCGGCCGGGAGAACACCTTTGACGAGGACACTGCCGACAGGGAGGTGCTGCTTTCCACTTTGCTCTATCTCTGCGACGATGTGGCCGGCAGTTTGAGGGACAGCCAGTTTCAGGGAAGGACCATCACTCTTAAACTGCGCTACACCGGTTTCGAGACCCACACCTACGGGAAAACATATTCCAAACTGCCGGCGGCGGCGGGCGAGATCTTCCAGGCGGCCAAGAGACTTTTCCTGGACAACTGGCGGCCAAAGGATGCCATCAGGCTGATCGGAATATCGGTCTCCAACTTTGACGAAAGACCGGAGCAGATGGGGCTGTTCAGCGGGGACGGAGCCCAAGCCGCCAAAACCGAGAGCCTGGAAAAGGCGGTGGACCAGGTAAGGAAGAAGCTGGGCAAGAGGGCCATAGTCCGGGGCGGTGCGATGGAACGATGATGAAATATTTTTCCGGAACGCAGACCAACGCAGATCGAAACCGATCACGCAGATAATAATCTACAGCTGAGTGTCCGGTTAAAAGCATTGAATTATAATACACCAATAAATTTGATAAGCATGCGAGTATTGCACATAGTAACGGCCTTTCCACGGCACGAGCAGGATGTGATCACGCCCTGGCTGGTGGAGATGCTTAAAAAGCTCAAAGAGCAAGGAACTGAGGTAGAAGTATTCACTTCGTCCTACAAGGGTCTTGGGGGCCAGGTGCTGTGGGGCATTCCGGTGCACCGTTTCCGTTATTTCTTTTCCCGCTGGGAAAACCTGACCCACGAGGAAATGGCGGTGGACCGCATGACCCGCTCCCCGCTGTACAAACTGCTTCCGGGCTTCTATCTGATAGGCGGGATCCTGTGGGTGCTAAGGCTGTGCCGCAAGAACAAGTACGACGTGATCCACGTCCACTGGCCGATGCCGCACGCCGTGTTCGGCTGGGCGGCCAGGCAGGCCTGCAAGGCAAAGCTGGTGACCACCTTTTACGGCGCCGAGCTGCGCTGGGTGAAGAACTCCCTGCCGTTCATGAAATGGTTTTTGCGCTGGGCCATCAGGATCTCCGACCGGGTGGTCGCCATCTCCACTTTTACCGCTAACGAGGTCAGGAGCATCTCTGATATCCAAGTCCAGGTGATACCTTATACCATAGGATTCTCTGAAAAGTTAAACATAAAAGATAAAAAATCAAAAACGGACAGACCCGAGATACTGACTGTCGGAAGGATGGTGGAACGCAAGGGGGTCAGATACCTGATCGAGGCCATGCAGCAGCTGCCGCAGGCCAGGCTGGAGGTGGTGGGCGGCGGGCCCCTGTTGCCGGAACTTCAGGAACTGTCCAAGAAGCTTGGAGTAGCGGACCGGGTGCATTTTGCCGGGAAGGTATCCGAAGCCGAACTGATCGAACACTACAGCCGGGCCGCGGTCTATGTTCAGCCGGGGATCATAGATTCCCGGGGCGACACCGAGATGCTGGGGGTGGTCCTGCTGGAGGCCATGCACTACGGGGTGCCGGTGGTGGGCAGCGATATAGGCGGGATCACAGATATCATATTAAACGAAAAGACCGGACTGCTGGTGCCGCAGAAGGATCCGCAGGCCCTGGCAGGGGCCGTAAATAGAATATTGGAGGACGAAAAGTTAAGACAACGGTTGGTTGATGGCGCGGATGAACATTTGAAAACCAATTTCAGCTGGGATAGTATTGTTTCCAAGTGGATGGCGGTTTACCAACATAAAAAAGCATAAGAAATATTGAACTGGAGAAACAACATGTTCAAGCATCTTTTATTGGCTATCCTACTTTTTGCAAATGTTGCATATGCTTCTGAAGGCGAGATGTCAGTCGACAATAAACTTAAAGCCATAAATATGCTTTCTGTTAATGGAGTTTGGGCTGTATGCCATGATGCTCCTCGGTCTAATTTATATGGTGCGACAGGCGCCGAATATTCGTGGAATTATTTTATTTTTAAGAAATTATCAGCCGGTCTCACATATAATTTACTTGCTTTTTACTTAGGTGACCGAGTCTCCCTTACTGATAATAGTGATGGTCAAGCAAGTTTATCAATACTAGGTTTAAGAACTGGTTATTATTTTGGAAGTAGAAGGAGTTATTTTGTGCCACACCTATCAATTGAAGGAAGAATGCCGATAGGAAGCAATACATACGAAACAGGAGGGTTGTTGTGGAATTATAGCGCTGGCGCTTTGATCAAATTAAGAAAAAACATTTATTTTGATTTTGCTGGAAGCACAATGAAAAGTAAAAATTATACTTACTACTTTGTTAAACTTGGAATAAGTAGCATGATTTATTGAGTTTCTGGTTTTGTTTGATGCTCAGTAGAATAGCTAATAAATTCATGAACAAAACTATTATGGAGGGAAAAATGGAAAACCAGAACAACCCGGCGCCTTCCGTAACTCCCGCACCGCCAGGGGACTCAGGACAGATCGAGCAAAAACTGAAACTGGAGAACCAGCTCAAATCCGGGGCTGGGTGGTTCTACTGGATCGCCGGGCTGTCGCTGGTCAACACCGCCATCTTCATCTTCGGCGGCCAATGGAACTTCATCATGGGGCTGGGTATCACCCAGGTGGTGGACGCTGTGGCGGTGCCCATGGGCCAGGGCGGCAAGATAGCGGCGGTGATAATTGACTTGCTGATAGCCGGGATGTTCGCCGGGTTCGGGGTGATGGCTGCCAAGCGGAACACCTGGGCTTTCATCGCGGGCATGATCATATACGCGCTGGACAGCATAATATTCATCATGGGCGGTGATTTTCTGGGGATAGCTTTTCATGCTTTGGCGCTGTGGTTCATCTTTGGGGGTCTGAGGGCGCACCGTCAGCTGAAGTAGGATTGTTTTCAGGTGGATGGCGGTTTATAAATATTTTGTAGGAAGTCTGATATGAATAATAGTCAGCAGAACCCAAACAAAACATTGTTTAAAATATTGGCATTGGCTTTTATCTTTTTGCCGTCCACTTGTTTTGCTTACGAGCCAATTATGTCCGTAGCGGTGCTTTATTCAGGTTCTGCGATATTGGGTACATTTATTTTAAATTCGGCTATCGGTCTTATTATAGCTGTTGTGATTAAAGGCATCGTATTCTATTGGAAAAGTGACTTTAAAAGCATTAGAACAATATTATTTATAATTATTGCCTTTATATATTCAACTTTTATAGGGTGGCTATTATCAATGACATTAATAACATTTAAATTCATTGTTTTAGTATTTCCTTTATTATTAATACCCGCTAATAATATGCAAAATTATAAAATATTTAAGCGTTTTGGAATTATTCCAAATGTTGTAGTTTTGTTTTTTCTTACAGTAGGATCAGCATTTATTTTTAATGCTGCTGACAAAGTACATGAAAGTTCGCTATTAGGTTATTGGTTGCTAAAGATAATATGCAGTACTATAGCCGTATCATTAAGTTATTTTATTTCGGTTGTGTGTGAGGACGGGTTAATTTCGTATTTATATGAAAAGAAATATAAAACAAAAAAGTCATTTCTCAAGCCAGTAATATGGGCAAATGCTGCGGTATTTATTGTTGTTATGGGTATTGGCGCGGCACTAGCCCTGCCTAAAAGGTTTGCGTCACCTAATTCTCTGATTGGTGCAATAAAGTTATTAGTTAGTTACTTCAGCCTGGGGTAATAAATCGAAGCAACAGTATTTAAAACCAGTAAAATCCCCGCACAAGCGGGGATTTTTGCTTTATGGAATTAAAAATGCAACAATCATTGGCAACTATAAGCAATGCAATAAAATAGAAAAAATTTACACAAAAGTTATAAAATTATATCATATAATGCAACTAGCATACCTTGATGCCCTATAACGGCTTAAAAATCGCAATAAAAATGTTTTATCTTGTATGATTTTTCCCTTGACAAAGCCCATATATAGTGGCATAATTAGGCCCCTTCTACAAAATAGAGGATATTGCTTCATGAAATGTCCAGCATGCGGTTTTCCCAAAGACAAGGTAATAGACTCAAGGCTCTCCAAGGACGGGCAGGCCATCCGGCGCCGCCGTGAATGCCTGCAGTGCCGCCGCCGCTACACCACCTACGAGTACATCGAGTCCTCGCTGATGATCGTGAAGAAGGACGGGCGGCGCGAGCCCTTTGACCGCCAGAAGATCATGTCCGGGCTGCGCAAGGCCTGCGAGAAGCGTCCCATCGGCATCGACATATTGGAGCGCCTGGTGGACAACATCGAGAACGAGATCCAGGCCCAGGGGCACAGCGAGGTCCAGGCCCCGCTGATCGGCGAGATGGTGATGAACGCCCTGCAGAAGCTGGACGGGGTGGCCTATGTCCGGTTCGCCTCGGTCTACCGTTCGTTCCGGGAGGCTGCGGATTTTGCCGAGGCGGCCAAGAGCTTTGCCCAGAAGAACGAACCCAAGAAGTAGTTAATCCGGGGTTTTTGACAGGATTTACATGATGCTTACAACCTCGGATTTTTTATTATTATTACATGAAACCAGGTCAGTCTTTTCCATTCGGTTCCGAAATAATCAAAGAAAAAAGAAAATATATTCATTTTAAGGAGCACCATGAACCCGCCCGATGCCGAAATGATCGCCAAAGGCCAATCGTCCCAGGACTCCTCCGAAGTCCCCAGGTTCCTGATGGTGGAGAATGCCAAGGACAAGCAGATCAACGCCGACCCGTTAATGCCCTTCAACGTGGTGCAGAAGCGCAGCGGGGAGATCGTCAACTTTGACCGGCGCAAGATCGCCGAGGCCATCTTCAAGGCGGCCCAGGCGGTGGGCGGGGCCGACCATCTGCTGGCCGACGCCCTGGCCGAGCAGGTGGAACTGCTGCTTCACTCTGCCAAGGGAGGCCAGCACCTGCCCAACGTGGAGGAGATCCAGGACGCGGTGGAGAAGATCCTGATCGAGCGGGGCCACGCCAAGACCGCCAAGGCCTTCATCCTGTACCGCGACCAGCGCTCCAAGGTCCGCCGCCAGAACTTCAACATCCGCCAGGTGCAGATGGGCGAGGTGGTGCGGGACAACGACGCCACCGATCTGGCCCTGTTCATCCAGACCTCCGAGGACAACGTGGCCCAGTGGGACCGGGAGAAGATCGTCAAGGCCCTCAAAAAGGAGGCCGGGGTGGCCGAGGACATCGCCCAGAAGATAGCGGCCGAGGTGGAACAGCAGATCCTGGACGCCAAGGTCAAGCGCCTGACCTCGTCCCTGGTGCGCGAGCTGGTGGACGCCAAGCTGATAGAATACGGCCTGGAGGAGGCCCGCAAAAGGCACTCCCGGCTGGGCATGCCTCTGTACGACGTGGAGAAGGTGCTGACCGACCGCAACCGGGAGAACGCCAACATCCCCCACAACCCGGAAGCCACCAACATGACCCTGGCCGAGACCATCAACAAGCAGTTTGCGCTGGCCCGGGTCTTCTCCACCGACGTGGCCGACGCCCACAGCCGGGGCGACATCCACCTCCACGACCTGGGGTTCATCAACCGGCCCTACTGCTCGGGACAGAGCCTGGAATACGTCAAGAAATTCGGCCTGAGCCTGCCCAACGCCCTGTCTATCGCCAAGCCGGCCAAGCACCCGGACACCCTGCTGGCCCACATGGTAAAAATGTCGGCCGCCCTGCAGGGGCACTTTGCCGGGGCCATCGGCTGGGACGCGGTCAACGTCTTCTTTGCCCCCTTCCTGGTGGGCATGTCCGACCGGGAGATCTCCCAGCTGGCCCAGATGATGATCTTTGAATACAGCCAGCAGTCGGTGGCCCGGGGCGGCCAGGCAATCTTCTCCGACCTCAACATCTATTGGGAGACCCCCAAGCATTTTGAGAACGTTCCGGCCATCGGGCCGGGCGGCGAGTATACCGGCAAGAAGTACGGAGATTACCTTAAGGAGTCCCAGCGCTTTGCCTGGGCCCTGTTCGAGGTCTACAAGGGCGGCGACGGCACCGGACGGCCGTTCTTCTTCCCCAAGCCCCAGGCCCACATCACCGAAAAGTTTTTCCTCACCCCGGGGCACCAGGAATACCTGGAGCTGATCTGCTCGGTGGCCGCCGACAAGGGCAACACCTATTTCGTGTTCGACCGGGGAGAGACCGCCAAGATCTCCGAGTGCTGCCGGCTGGCCTTCAAATTAGACGACCGGGACCTGATGGACGCCAACACCCCCTGGAAGATGCGCTATTCGGCCCTGCAGAACATCACCGTCAACCTGCCCCGGATAGCCTACCTGGCCAAGGGCGACACCAACCAGCTCTACAAGAAGATCGACGAGTTCCTGCACCTGACCGTCAAAGGCCACCAGCAGAAGCGCAAGTTCATAGAAAAACTGATGAACCTGAAGGACCAGGGGCCTTTAGCCCTTTTGGCCATGGAGAAGGACGGCGAGCCGTATCTTAGAATGGGCCGGGTCACCTTCCTGATCGGGATGCTGGGGCTGAACGAAATGGTGCAGCACCACATGGGGCAGGAAATGCACGAGAGCGAGGAGGCCTACAAGTTCGGCCTGAAGATGATAGCCTACATGCACCTCAAGATCAAGGAACTGGCCAAGGAATACGGGATGAAGTTCGTGCTGGAGCAGACCCCGGCCGAGAGCACTGCCTTCCGATTTGCCAAGCTGGACATGCAGCAGTTCACCAAGGACGCCGAGAAGGTGGTCAAGGGCAGCGTCAAGGACGGCACGGTTTACTACACCAACTCCACCTATCTCAATGTCGCCTACCAGATGAATCCGATAGACCGGGTGAAACAGGAGGGCAAGTTCCACGACATGATAGAGGCCGGGGCCCTGACCCACATCTGGCTGGCGGATTCCCACCCCACCCCCAGCTCCATCGCCAATTTCGTGGTCAAGTCGTTCCGCCAGACCCGCAACGCCCAGATCGCCTTCTCACCGGAGTTCACTACCTGCAACAGTTGCGGTAAGGTGTATAGGGGATTGAAGGATGAGTGTCCCAACTGCAGCCGGAAGGCGGTAGAGGGGATAAAGAAGATCAAATAGACTTCTGACTGTAGACAGTAGTCACTATCCAGTAGCCGGTAGACTGGTAACCAGTCATTGCAAGGGCGGTTCAAGATCTGGCAGTCGAAGCAAGCGGTACTAAATAGCTGGCTATTGGTGTATGATTGATGAGTGAAAAAATTAGGCGGAAGTATAATTAATTTTCAAATATTTTGAAAAGGAAGAATGTAATGAGTCATCAAGTAAAATTTTCATTGCCAGAACGGGAACTTGGTAAAGCGGATATTGAGTTTAGTGTGAAGAAAAATGGACAACAATTAGGGACGTTAAAAGTGTCAAAAGGTTCATTAGTTTGGGTTACGAAAAACTCTCAGTATGGGCATAAGATGCGTTGGGATGACTTTGAAGAAATGATGATGAAAAATGGGGAGAAAGAGAAGGCTTAATATCCTTTCTTGTCATTGGTAATGAGAAAACAAACACCGGTGGTGGGTAAGGACACGATTCATCGTGCCCCAACGGTGGTTGCAAACAGGAAGCTGTGACATGAAAACTCTAAACCGGCAACGGTAACCCCCAATCCGGCAACGGCTAAAACCCTTTTCCCTTCCCCCGCATCTAAATTAATTGTAGTTAGATTGTAACAATATTATTGGTGAAAGATGAATAGTAAAGAAATTCAACCATGGGTGCCGTTTAGTTTCTACGATTTTTTTGGTTATTTATTCCCCGGTATTTTATTTGCCACTTCTGCGTTGATACTTTTCAAATGGTCTTTTATAAATAGTAGCGTTATAGATACAATATGGAATGTATGTGAAAATAAATCATTTGTCATTGGTTTGGTTTTAATAACTATGTCGTTGGTGTTAATATATATAGTTGGTCATATCATAGCTATTATTAGTTCGATATTCTATGGCAGTATTTTAATATCCTCAATACTTGGTTATCCATACAAACATGTTTTAAACATTAAAGAAACCGATGGTAAACAATATTCAAGATCAACCCATTTGTGTTCAATTTTCTTTTTCAATTTATGGTTAATTTCACCAATATTATTTTCCGCTTCGGTATTCAAAATAATTACATACGCGTTTCTTTTAGTAATTACCATTTTGTTTTTTATAAGATTTATTGTAACTGTATTTGATGAAATCAATAAACGTGAAGAATTTGTTAAATTTACAAATAAAAAAATTATAAAATCAATCATTAACTTTAGCCTTTATTATCCAATATATTACTTGGCATATGTATTAAGAATAGGAATATCAATGATAAGAAAATTAATAGCGATAGATGTACCTTTCCCTAAAGAATTTATTGACAATTACGAAACCTATTTTGAAGAAAAGTTTAATATAGATTATAGAAAAGCCGGTTCAGAAAATTACTGGCTCACTAATTTTCAGGTATCGAATAAATGCCCAGAAAATTCACTTTCAATACGTACTTGGTTGCACATTTATGGGTTTCTTAGGAATATTTCTTCTGCATCTTATTTTGTATGTTTTTTATTGGCAGTTTTATTTTATTTTATTGGGAATAACGATGTTGTTAAGATTGATATTTTCAAGTGGCAGCTAGGTTTAACTTATGTGATTGCTATAGTATTAGGCTTAGGTTACTGGAAAATATTTCACACGTATTATACTAAAGGTATTATCCGTTCATTCTATGTGTCAGTATCGGAAGAAAAAACAAAGAAAATATAAAGGAGAATCCATGGAACTGCAGGAACTGAAAGACAAACTGACCTCGGAAAAACAGTCCTTTGAATTCAACGAAGAGGACGGAGGGGTCTACATCCGCAACAAGCGCTACGACACCAAGATCCACGCCAGTTACGAGGCTATCGAAAAGCACGATTGGAGCACCATCAAGGCCCAGACCGTGGCCGGGCGCGACGTCAACCACATCACCCGGGTCACCGGATACTTCACCATCGTGGAAGGCTGGAACAAAGGCAAGATCGGGGAACTGCGGGACAGGTACAAGTCGCAGGTTAAGTAGACCTAACCCCCGACCCCCTTCCCCGCAAGGGAAGGGGGCAATTATGATAAAAGAAAAGAGAAACGGAGCTATGGAAATAAAAGTATTCGGGCGGCCCAGCTGCCAGGTCTGCAAGCAGGCCATTGAAAAGATAGACTATTTTCTGGACAAGTGGAAATACACCGAACAGGTGCCGGTCAACTATTTTGACATGGACACCATGGACGGCCTGGCCGAGGGGGCCTTTTACGAGGTCTCCGACATACCCACCGTGGTGCTGGAGGAGAAAAAGGAGGAGCTGGACCGCTGGGTCAAGCGGCCGCCGCTTTCCAAGGAACTAAAACCGCATCTGGACAAGTCCTTCAAAGGCGCAGCCGGCCCGGATGAGGAGGACTGAATACAGTTGTGATTCTATTTACAATTGTGATACATTGGTGAATTCATTTGGTATGCAATTGTTGGCCAAGGGTATCACCACCGTATAACCATTGTATTCACCGCTGCCGGGACATGCATTAATTCTCCGTAAGGTAAAATGGAAATAAAAGGGTTTATAGAGACATCGCTAATTGACTGGGACGGCAAGCTGGTCTCAGTCTTTTTTTTGCCCGGCTGCAATTTCCGCTGCCCCTTCTGCCACAACCACCAGCTATGGAAGGAGCCGCAGAAGGTGGAGACCGTTCCCTGGCAGAAGGTCAGCGATTTCCTTAAAGGCAAGCAGGGCTGGATAGACGGGGTGGTGATCACCGGCGGCGAGCCCACCGTGCATGATGACCTGCCCCAGTTCACCCGAACCATACGGGAGATGGGCCTGCTGGTAAAGCTGGACACCAACGGCGCCAATCCCGAGATGCTGAAGATGCTGCTGGACAAAAAACTGGTGGACTACGTGGCCATGGACCTGAAGGCCACCCTGGATCCCATTTACAGCCAGGCGGCCGGGACCAAGGTGAACCTGGACGACATCAAGCGCTCGATCGAAATACTGATGACCGGCAAGACGGACTACGAGTTCCGGACCACTTTGGTGCCGTTGTTCCACAGTTTGGAGAACGTCAAACAGATGGGCAAAAGCATCAAGGGGGCCAAAAAGTGGGTACTGCAGCAGTTCGTGCCCCAGAACTCGGAAACGGCCATGCTCAAGAACGTCTGGCCCTACGCCGAGGAGTACCTGATGAAGATGCAGCAGGAGGGAAGCAAGTGGGTGGAGATCTGCATCCTGCGGGGAATAAGCGAGATCGCCGCCGACCAGGTCTGAAGAATAGCTAATAATGGACACTAATTGACACTGAAGACAATGATGGATTATACTTTTGGCAGCATGGCTGGTGACCAATCTCAGTACAGGTTTTATAAGGAATCCATGAATACAGGAAAAATTTTCTGTCCTTTCTTGGGACTTCATCCAGCCCTCTCCTAATGCTTTAGGAGAGGGGACGGGAGAGGTCAGTACCAGATAAATGAAAAGCCGCCCCATGGCTGGGGCGGCTTTTATGTTTCCTTTTTACAGGCCTAATCCTTGCAAAAGATGATGGCGCTGGTGCTGAACTCCGGGTCCATCTGGTGCGATTCGCTCAACTTCACTTTTATCCTGACCGGCTTCAGCACGGAAAAGATCTTCTCCTGCTGGGCCAGCTTGGGCCAGACCGGATAGCCGGGGCTGAGTCTGATGCTGTTCTCCCAGCCGGCCAGTTTGTTGATCCGGGCGTTGTTCCACTTGGCCAGGGCCTCGGTCAGCTCGGCGGCCAGGCCGTGCAGCAAAAATTCCTTCTGCACTTTTCCCTCCTGGTTCAATTTGCGGCAGCGCTTGCTTACCTTTCTGCCCAGGGTCACCAGCTGCAGGGCCACCGTCAGTTCCTCCCGGGAGCCGGCGGGGATGCTGCCGCGGATCTTTTCCGAAAAGGTAAGGGTCAGCCATTCTTTCTGGGACTTGGGTTTTAAGACCACCAGCTGGTAACCCTTCCACCTGGCCCGGTAGAAACCGTAAACGGCCTTGGGCTTAAAGACATCCTTCTTGATGGCCATCTCCCACATCTCGTTGAAGGCGGTCTCGGCCGCGGCGGCCTGCTGTCCGGCCTTGGCCTGGTCGGCCTTGGCGGAGACCATCTGCCAGCGGGACTGGTACAAGGACCGGCGGTTCAAATGCTCCAGCAGGAGATAGAGGGGGATCTTTTTCTCCACCTGGCTTCCCTCGAAGGGAAGTCTTTGTTTTTTCTGTGAGGCCCGGACCTTTAAACCCTCCGGTTTGGTTTCAGGTTTAACCTTGGCCGGTGCCAAGCGGACCTTCTTTTCTTCGGAGACTTCGGAACCCCGGTCCGTGATAGCGGATATCTTGGTCACTGGTTTCTCAGGGGCGGTCAGCTGCTGCATCACTTTAAGCCCGTCCATGGCGTCCTTGGCAAAATGGACCCCCGGATAAAGCGGAAGCATGGTCTTCTCATAGTAGTCCTGGCTCAGTGCCGCGCCGCCGCAGATCACCGGCAGACTCAAGCCCTGGGCTTTGAACACCTCCAGGTATTCGGTCATGGCTTTCACCGATTCCACCAGCAGGCCGGAGAGGCCCACCGCGGTCGGCTGGTGTTCCTTGACGGCTGAAATGATCTGCTCGGCGCTCTGCTTGACCCCCAGGTTGATCACCTTGAATCCGTTGGCCTCCAGGATCATGGCCACCAGGTTCTTGCCAATGTCGTGGATGTCGCCTCGGACCGTGGCCAGCACTATGGATCCGCGGGCCTCGGCCTTCTTCTTTCCCAGCATCGGTTTTAAAATATCCGAGGCGCTGCGCATCACCTCGGCCGAGCGCAGCACGAAGGGCAGTTGCAGCTTGCCCTGGCCGAAAAGTTTTCCCACCTTGTCCATGGCCGGCAGCAGGTCCTCCCGGATGATGAACAGGGGGGTCTCCTCCTTTAACAGGGCCTTCAGGGTCTGCTCCAGGCCCTGGCTGTCGCCGGACAGCACGTGCTGTTCCAGCCGCTGGGCAGGGGCCACGAAGTTCTGGTGGGCCACGCTTTCCTCCCCGATCTTGTGATGGGAGAAGAAGGCCAGCAGGGCCTCCAGCGGCGGCTTGGAGCCGGTCTGTCTGTTGAGTATCAGGTCGTCGCACAGTTTCACCAATTGGGGCGGTACCAGGTGCAGGGGCATGATCCGCCCGGCGTGCATTATGGCCGCGTCCAAGCCCCTTTCCACCGCCCGGCGCAGGAACACCGAGTTCAACGCCTTGCGGGCCTGGGGCGCCAGGCCGTAGGAGATGTTGCTGATGCCCAAGACTGTGTGGGAATTTGGGAACAGGGATTTGATTTTTGTGATGGCGTCCAGGGTCTCCTTGCCGGCGCTCTTCAGCGACTCGTCGCCAGAACCCAGGCTGAAGGTCAGGAAGTCGAACAAAAGGTCCTGTTCGGACAAACCGCATTCCAGGGCCAAAGCCTGCAGTCTTTGGGCCACGGCGATCTTCCTGTCAGCGGTATCGGCCATGCCCAGCTCGTCAATGGTCAGACAGACCACGGCCGCGCCGTACTGCCGGCAAAGCTCGAAGGTTTCCCTGGCCCTTTTTTCACCGTCCTCCAGATTGACCGAGTTGACGATGCAGCGCCCGGCCAGGCGCTTTAACGCTTCTTCCACCACCTGGGGGCTGGTGGAGTCTATCATCACCGGCAGCTGGAGCCGGGTGTTGAGCATGGAGCAGAAGACCTGGTAATCCAGAACCTCCTGCCGCCCGGCCGCGGCCAGGGAGAGGTCGATGGCGTGGGACTGCTCGGCCTGCTGGTTCAGGGCCACCTTCATCATGCCTTCGTAGTCGTCCTTCTGCAGGCATTCCCTGAAAAGCTTGCTGCCGGTGACATTGGTCCGCTCCCCGATGATCAGCGGTTTTGGTTCGGTGCTGATGTCCTGGGACTGGTAGAGCGAGGAGATCCGGGCCGTCCTTGTTTCCAGGGGCTGGCGAGCCGGAATGTCCTTTAAGGCCGAAGCCAGCTCCCGGATGTGCTCCGGCGTCGTTCCGCAGCAGCCGCCGGCGATGTTCAAGCCCACCGCGGAGGCGAAACTTTTCATTTGCCCGGCAAAATCCTTGGGCTCCAGGTCGTAGACCGTCCGGCCGTCCGCTAATTTGGGCAGGCCGGCGTTGGGCATCAGGAACAACGGCTTTGATGAATGCCGGGCCAGGTAGTAGACAGCCTCGGTCAACCCTTTAGGTCCCAGGCTGCAGTTGAGGCCGATGGCGGCCAGCGGCAGGGGCTCCAGCGCGGCCAGCACCGCGGCGATGTCGCTGCCCAGCAGGGTGCGGCCGCTCTGGTCGATGGTAACCGAGCCGATGATGGGCCGGTATTGATCCTGTTCCTTCATGGCCCGGTCAATGGCGATGACCGCGGCCTTCAGCTGCAGCAGGTCCTGGCAGGTCTCCACTATAAAGCAGTCAACCCCGCCGGCCAGCAGGCCCTGGGCCTGGGGCAGATAGCTCTGCACCAGTTCGTCAAAAGATATCTGTCCCAGGCCGGGCAGTTTTGAGCCCGGGCCCATGGAACCGGCTGCGTATCTTGGTTCATCGGGCTGGGAGAATTGTCCGGCCGCCTGTTTGGCCAGCCGGGCCGCCTGCTGGTTGATCTCAAAACACCTGTCTGCCAGGCCGTGTTCGGCCAGGATGTGTCTGGCCCCGCCAAAGCTGTCGGTCTCTATGATCTGGGCCCCGGCCGAAAGATAATCAGTATGTATCTTCTGGATGACATCGGGCCGGGAGAGGCACAGGAACTCATGGCAGCCGGGATGGCCGCCGTAATCCCCGTCGTTCAATCCGGCCGCAAAAAGCTGGCTGCCCATGCCGCCGTCCATGATCAAGATCCTCTGGCGGGAGATGTTCAAGAAACCTTCCCGGTCGTTCATCATATTATCCCTTTTTGTTTCAGGTTTTCCAGCACCTCGGCCACGGCCTGGCCCCGGCCCATGGTGTAGAAGTGCAGGCAGGGGACCTTTTGTTCATACAGCCCGGCGCAGAGTCCGGTGGCGAAATCCACTCCGGCCTTGCGGGCCGCGGCCGGGTCCTTGGCTGAAAGTATTTGCTCCACCAAGCCCTGGGGCAGGTTGACGTGGAAGTCTCTTGGTATGGCCGTCAATTGCCGGGGGCTGGTGATGACCTTGATGCCGGGGATGATTGGAACATCGATACCCTCGGCCCGCACCCGGTCCACATAGTTCTTGAATATTTCGGCCGAGAAGACCATCTGGGTGATGATGTAGCTGGCCCCGGCGGCGATCTTTTCCTTTAAGTGCTTGATGTCCTCGTCCAGGTTGGGGGCCTCGTAGTGCTTTTCGGGATAACCGGCCACGCCCACGCAGAAATTGGTGGGATCGGCCACGTCCAGCTCCTCCAGGTATTTCCCCTTGTTCAGATTGGAAGCCTGGGCCACCAGTTCCGAGGCATAGCGGTGGCCGTCCTTCTCCGGCTCGAACTCGCCGAAGCCAGGCGGGGGATCGCCCCTCAGCGCGAACAGGTTGGTAAAGCCCAGATAGTGGAAGTCTATTAAAGCGTCCTCGGTCTCGTACTTGTTAAACCCGCCACAGATCAGGTGGGGCACGGTCTCTATCTGGTACTTGTTGGCCAGGGCCGCGCAAATGCCCACGGTGCCGGGCTTCTTGCGGCGGGGGATCTTCTTTATGACCTCGTCCACCTCCTCGTAGACGATGCTCTGCTGGTGGTAGGTGACATTGATGAACGAGGGATCGTAGGGCTTAAGCAGGTCCACCGCCTGGTAGATGCTCTGGATGCTGTGGCCTTTTTCGGGCGGGGTGATCTCCAGGGAGATCAGGGTCTTTTTGCGGTTCTGGAGGTATTCGGTGATGTGCATGGTTTTTTGATAAGCTCCCCAAAATGATTATTTAAGGTCTCAGAAATAAGATTTCTATTTCTTAGGCTCCAGTAAGTCAAACTGATCATTGAACATAATCTTTGCTAAAAACCATTCGTCGTGGGGTTTATAAAAATAAAACTCCCAAGTAGTTGCCATCATCTCAAATTTTAAAATATAAACCAACCGTACAATCGAAGTGCCAAAAGTTTCTTCACGAATAAAGTCAAAACCATTAATTTCACCATATAGTTGTGCAACCATTTCTGTTTGGCGTTTTACCACATCAATATCCTGTGGTTTTAGTTTAACTACAGGTGAGGCAATAAATAAGTAGTCATATGCTTTGCTTACGTTTTTATTTGTTACCTCTTTAAAAAAGTGTGCACAAATGTTCTTTGGAAGTCTCGCTTCAATTTGTTCGCAATATGATACTGAGCACATTGCAAAATACAAGGTTAACGATAAAAGCATTTTTTTCATGATTGGTGATCCTTTGATTTGATTTGTTTGTTTTCAGGGGTTCTAAAACAATGATATGATGATAAGGCATAATGATCTATTGTGGGGATAAGTAGATCAGTATGTAATTGTTAATGATATAATATAGCTTTCGGCTATGTCAAGCATAAAATGGGCTTTGGGGCGGGTTATATTTGAGAAAACATAAACGGTTCCGGGTTTTGGTTTCATAGCCCATACATTCCGCCTACGTTAAGTGCCTACACTAAAGCTTTGGCACTCGAGGAAGGCATATATTAAAGCGTAAGCGTAAACTACGGCGGACAAGTAATGTACGGGCTATGAATTTGTTTATTCCTGGGCGAAGCTGTTTTTGTCGTGCCAAAACTATATACTATCGTCCAACGGCAGCTAAGGATAACTCACGAGAATAAAAATGCCCCATTCGTATTCCAAAATATGGATCCACCTGGTCTGGAGCACCAAAGACCGCCTGCCCTATCTTACCAAAGAGGTAAAGAGCAAGGTGATCTTTCATATCAGGGAAAAAGCAAAAACCGAAGGGATTTATGTTGATACCATTAACGGAGCAGAAGACCATGTCCATTGCCTGATCGAGCTGGGTTTGAAGCGCAGCATAGCCGAGGCGGTAAGCCGGTTGAAAGGCGAATCGTCACATTGGGTCAATGAACAAGCGTTGATGAAATTTCATTTCAATTGGCAGATCGGGTATGGCGCGTTTTCATTAGCTGAATCGCAATTGAATACGGTCCGCCGGTATATCCTGAACCAAGAAGAACATCATAAGGCAAAAACGTTTGAGCAAGAATACAACGAATTATTAATGGTCTATAACGTTGTCAATGCGGACAAAAGGCCGTGAACGGCCTGATAGGTTTGGTTTGTGGTTATATTTAATAGCCCATACATTAATGTATGGGCTATTGATTTTTGCCCCTTTGGGGGCATATAGCACAGGGTTCCCCAAGCAGGTTTTAGCCTTGACTTTAACCCCCATAAGTGTTAAAATTATAATCTTACTTTTAAAACCAACGTAAGGCCTATGTCAATGCAATACAATTACATAGTAATCTGGTTGATAGAAGACCCCTTTGACTGAATGACACGCTTAAGGGGCCGGTCTTGCTTTATTGGGTTTAAAATTGAATTTAAGAGAAACTGAACTCATCCCCCGGCCCCTTCTCTTATTTATTTTCCAAGAGAAGGGGAGCAAGGGGTTGAGTTCCAAAGCACCCAACATTTCCCAAGAAATTGAAAAATAACGAACAAAACAGTATGGGCAATTCGTGAATTGCCCCAACGATAATAAGGAGAACAAAATGGCCAAGAAACGAGTTCTGATCATGGGAGCCGCCGGACGCGATTTCCATAATTTCAACACCTACTTCCGCAACAACAAGGATTATCAGGTCGTGGCTTTCACCGCCACCCAGATCCCGGACATAGCCGGGCGCAAGTACCCCGCGGCCCTGGCCGGCAAGATGTATCCCAAGGGCATCCCGATCTACGACGAGAAGGAACTGGTCAAGCTGATCGCCAAGTTCAAGGTGGAGACCGTGGTCTTCTCCTATTCCGACGTGCCCTATTCCTACGTGATGAGCAAGGGCGCCACGGTCAACGCCGCCGGGGCCGACTTCATGATGCTGGGCCCGGACGCCACCATGATCAAGTCCAAGAAGCCGGTGATCTCCATCTGCGCCGCCCGCACCGGCTGCGGCAAGAGCCAGACCACCCGCCGGGTGATAGAGGCCCTGATGGCCATGGGCAAGAAGGTGGTGGCGGTGCGTCATCCCATGCCCTATGGCGACCTGGTGAAGCAGAAGGTCCAGCGCTTCGCCACCATCGCCGATCTGGCCAAGCACAAATGCACCATCGAGGAGATGGAGGAGTACGAGCCGCACGTGGCCCGGGGCAACGTGATCTACGCCGGCGTGGACTACGAGGCCATTCTGCGCCAGGCCGAGAAGGAAGCCGACGTGGTGGTCTGGGACGGCGGCAACAACGATTTCCCGTTCTACAAATCCGACCTGGAGATAGTGGTGGTTGACCCCCACCGTCCGGGACACGAGATGGCCTATTACCCGGGAGAGGTCAATCTGCGCCGGGCCGACGTGATCGTCATCAACAAGGAGGACAGCGCCACCAAGGAGAACATCGCCCTGGTCAAGCGGAACATCACCGCCGCCAACCCGGAGGCTATCGTGATCGACGCCAATTCGCCGGTGACGGTGGAGCGTCCCGAGCTGATCCGCGGCAAGAAGGTCCTGGTGATCGAGGACGGCCCGACCCTGACCCACGGCGAGATGAAGTACGGGGCCGGAGTGGTGGCCGCCAAGAAGTACGGAGTGGGCCAGATGGTTGATCCCCGGCCCTACGCCGTGGGGACCATCGCCGGCACCTTCAAGAAATACCCGGGGATCGGGGTGCTGCTGCCGGCCATGGGCTACTCGGCCCAGCAGATCAAGGACCTGCAGACCACCATCGACCAGACCCCCTGCGACCTGTACATCATCGGCACGCCCATCGACCTGCGCCGGTTCATCAAGTTCAACAAGCCGGCCTTAAGGGTCAACTACGAGCTGGCCGAGATCGGCAAACCGGACCTGGCCGAGGTGATCCAGAAGAAATTCAAATTCAAAAAGAAGTAAAGACCTCTCCCCCAACCCCTCTCCAAAAGCATTTGGAGAGGGGCAGGGGTGAGGTCCAGAGTTTATGCCTCACAAAACAGCAGTCATAGCCCTGGGCGGAAACGCCATCGGGGCCACCGGCAAGGAAGACATCCACCAGCAGTTCGCCAACACCCGCCAGGCCGTGGCCGGGTTTTTGGAACTGATCAAGGAGGGATACAACCTGGCCATCACCCACGGCAACGGACCCCAGGTGGGCAACGCCCTGCTGCGGGTAGAGCGGACCTTTCCCGACGGGATACCGGCCCTGCCGCTGGGGGTGATCGTGGCCGACACCGAGGGCGGGATGGGCTACATGATAGAGCAGAGCCTGCAGAACATGCTGACCGCCCATCGGATCGACCGCCAGGTGGTGACCCTGGTCACCCAGGTGGTGGTGGACAAGGACGACCCGTCCATCCTCAATCCCTCCAAGCCCATCGGACCCTATTACAAGGCGGAGGAGGTGGAAGCCCTCAAAGCACGGGGCTGGGTGGTCAAGGACGACTCCGGGCGGGGATTCCGCCGCTTCGTGCCCTCGCCCATTCCCAGGTCCATTGTCAACAAGAAGGCCGTCAAGCAGCTGGTGAAGCAGGGGACCATCGTCATCGCCGGGGGCGGGGGCGGGGTGCCGGTCTACGTCCAGGCCGACGGCAGCTACGAGGGGGTGGACGCGGTGATAGACAAGGACCGGGCCTCGGCGGTGCTGGCCCGGGACATCGAGGCCGAGACCCTGATGATCCTGACCGCGGTGGAAAAAGTGTCATTGAACTACAAGAAGCCCGACCAAAAAGACCTGGATACTCTCACTCTGGCCGAGGCCAAGAAACACCTGGCCCAGGGGCAGTTCGCGGCGGGTTCCATGGGACCCAAGGTGGAGGCCGCCATCCAGTTCCTGGAATTCGGCGGGAAACAGGTGATCATCACCTCTCTGGAAAAGGCGGCCCAGGCCTTGAAGGGGCAGGCCGGGACCAGGATCACGGCGTAGCACCGACCTAACCCATTCGACCATGCTCAGGGCAGGCCCCCATCCCCACTTTCATCTGTTGCAATAACCTGTCTGCCTCAGTGCGGGCTTTCCCGGTGAGGGAAGGGGCGAAGGGACATGATTCATCATGTCCTGAAATTATTTGAAAAAACACACCCAAACGTAGCCAGATAAAGCATAGCTACCAACATATCAATCATTAATATATCAGGAGTAAAGTGAATTTATTTATAGGTAGCCTGGCTAAGGAAGTCACCAAGGAAGACCTGCTCCAGACCTTTGAGCCTTTCGGCAAGGTGGAGTCGGCCTCGGTGGTCTTTGACCGCACCACCAACCAGTCCCGGGGGTTCGGTTTCGTGGAGATGCCCTGCAAGGCCGAAGCCCGCAAGGCCATTGACGCCTTGAGCGGCATCTTCAACCTTAAGGGCAAGGTGATCATGATCAACGAAGCCCGGCCCAAGGAAGGCGGCGGCGCCCGGCGCAGATTCTAACATTTTTGCCACAAAGACTCAGAGACACAGAGGGGTTTTACATTTTTTAACCTAATTTCATCATCCCGGGAAGATAACCGAATCTCTGTGACTCCGTGTCTCTGTGGCAGATCTTTTCTGTAAACAATAATCCTTAATATATATTCGGAGGCTTTATGGCCAAAACAACCACGGTGGAGGAGGCCAGGCAGACCATAGAGCAGGATTTCAAAAAGGGCTACGACCTTCCGGTCTACGTTTACAAGCCCTGGTGCAAGTCCTGTGAGATCTGCGTGGCCTTTTGCCCCAAACAGGTGCTGGAGATGGGCGAGGACCGCAAACCCACGGTGGCCCGGCCCCAGGACTGCATCCTGTGCGGGCAATGCCAGCTGCGCTGCCCGGACCTGGCTATCTTTGTGTGCAAGGAGAGAAAAAAATGAGCAAGCAGATAAAACTCTGGCAGGGCAACGAAGCCTGCGCCGAGGGCGCCATCTACGCCGGCTGCGACTTTTTCGGGGGCTACCCCATCACCCCCTCCACCGAGGTGGCCGAGATCCTGGCCGCGCTGCTGCCCAAGCACGGCGGCAAGTTCATCCAGATGGAGGACGAGATCGCCGGCATTGGGGCCATCCTGGGGGCGGCCGCGGCCGGGGCCAAATCCATGACCTCCACCTCCGGGCCGGGCTTTTCGCTGATGATGGAGCTGTTGGGCTACGGCTGCATGGCCGAGATCCCCTGCGTCATTGTCAACGTCCAGCGGGCCGGGCCCTCCACCGGGCTGCCCACCAAGGGCGCCCAGGCCGACGTGATGCAGACCCGCTGGGGAACCCACGGCGATCATCCCACCATCGCGCTCTGCCCCTCGTCGATAGAGGAATCATTCAAGCTGACCGTCAAGGCCTTTAACCTGGCCGAGAAATTCCGGATGCCGGTGATCCTGCTTTTGGACGAGTTCATCGGTCACATGCGGGAGAAGATGGAAGTGCCCAAGCCCGGCGAGCTGGAAATATACAACCATCCCCGGCCCAAGGTGGATCCCAAAGAATACCAGCATTACGGCGACGGCTCCAGCGTGGGCGGCCCCTACGCCGCCATGGGCAGCGGCTACCGCTTCAACATCACCGGGTTGACCCACGACAAGCACGGTTTCCCCACCTCCCGGCTGGACGAGATCCAGTGGAAAATGGACCGGCTGCGGGACAAGATAGACCGGCACCTGGCGGAGCTGACCGAGGTGGAGGAGGAATTTTTAGACGACGCCGAGATCGTGATATTCTCCTACGGGGCGGCGGCCCGCAGTTCCCAGCAGGCGGTGCGCCAGGCCCGGGCCAAGGGGATCAAAGTTGGTCTGCTGCGGCCCACCACCATCTGGCCCTTCCCCGACCGGATAGTGACCGACGTCCTTAAAAAATGCAGGACCATGCTGGTGGCCGAGATCAGCCAGGGTCAGCTGGTATACGAAGTGGAGCGCTGCAACAAATCCAACACTAAGGTGGTGCCGGTGCTGCGCTACGACGGCGAGATGATAACCCCGGCCCAGATATTGAAGGCGGTAGAGGAGGCGCAAAAATAATGAAGATACATCCTGCTTATGAAATGCTCCGGCCCGGCAAGAAGTTCCCCAACGTCTGGTGCCCGGGCTGCGGCCACGGCATAGTCCAGGGGGCCATCATCCGGGCGGTGGAGCGGCTGGGGATCAACCGGGACGAGGTGGCCATGGTCTCCGGCATCGGCTGTTCCTCGCGGATGCCGGTCTACGTGGACTTCAACAGCCTGCATACCGCCCACGGCCGGGCCCTGCCCTTTGCCACCGGGGTCAAGCTGCACAACCCCAAGCTGCACGTGATAGTGATCACCGGCGACGGCGACGCCCTGGCCATCGGCGGCAACCACTTCATCCACGCCGCCCGCCGCAACATGGAGCTGACGGTGATCCTGATGAACAACAACATCTACGGCATGACCGGGGGCCAGTACTCGCCCACCACCCCCATCGGCAAGAAGGCCTCCACCGCCCCCTACGGCTGCGCCGAGCGCGACTTCGACGCCTGCGCCCTGGCCGTGGCGGCCGGAGCGGTGTTCGCCGCCCGGGGCACAGTGTACAACGCGGTGGAGCTGGACAAGATGATAGAGAAGGCCCTGACCAAGAAGGGCTTTGCCCTGGTGGAGGCTCTCAGCCCCTGTCCCACCCTCTACGGCCGGCTCAACAAGGAGGGCAGCGCGGTCAAGATGCTGCAGACCCAGAAGGCCAACACCATCAACCTCAAGGCCGCCGAAAAACTGACCCCCCAGGAATTGGAGGGCAAGGTGGTCACCGGCGTCTTTCACGACGGCGAGGCCCAGCCCTACACCGAGGTCTACCAGCAGATCATCAACAAGGCCCAGGGACGGTAAGGGCGCGGTAGTCGCGCCCCAAAGATAATCAGTAAGGGCGAGGTAACCTCGCCCCAACGTAAGGGCCGATATACCGGCCCCAACCGAGGATATATAAGATGAAAGAAAGATACGAGATCAGGCTTTCCGGCTCCGGCGGCCAGGGGATGATCACTGCCGGGATAATACTGGCCGAGGCGGCCGGGGTCTACGACGGCAAGAAGGTCATCCAGTCCCAAAGCTACGGCCCCGAGGCCCGGGGCGGGGCCAGCAAGGCCGAGGTCATCATCTCCAGCCAGGACATCTATTTCCCCAAGGCCACCGCCATCGACATCCTGCTGGCCATGACCCAGGAGGCCTGGGAATCATACAGCAAGGACCTGAACTCCGACGCCATCGCCATCATCGATTCCTTCTACGTCAAGGAATGTGATTTCAAGCAGGCCTACTGCCTGCCCCTGACCCAGAAGGCCCGGGAAGAGGTGGGGATCGAGATGGTGGCCAACGTCATCGCCCTGGGGGCCATCGCCGAACTGACCGGGGTGGTGACCAAGGAGTCCCTGGAGAAGTCCCTTTTATCAAGGGTCCCCAAGGGCACGGAAGAGAAGAACAAGAAAGCGCTGGAGATCGGCTACCGTCTGGCCCGGGAAGCCAAAAAATGACGGGACACAATCACCAGCACAACCTGCAGCGGACCCTGCTGATAATCAAGCCGGACGCGGTGCGCCGGGGGCTGATCGGAGAGATCCTGCACCGGGTGGAACTGGACGGCTTCGACATCATAGCCATGAAGATGACCCGCCTGACGGAACGCCAGGCCCGGGGCTTCTACGTAATGCACAAGAAAAAGCCATTCTACCAGCCGCTTTGCAAGTTCATGACCAGCGGGCGCCTGGTGCTGTGCGTGGTGGAAAGGGAGGAGGCCATCGAGTCCCTGCGCCAGCTGGTGGGCAAGACCAACCCCAAGCTGGCGGCCTTTGGCTCCATCCGCCACGATTACGCCACCGACATCCGGCAGAACTGCGTCCACGCCTCCGACACCCCGGAGAACGCGGCCCGGGAGGTGAAATATTTCTTCAAGCCCTCGGCCGTTTCCCAGATAAAGCACGGACTGAAGAAGATCTACCGCCTGCCCTTCGTTAAAAGATAGCAGTGTATTTGCTCTTTAACCCAGCCCTTAAGGGCTGGGTTAAAGTTGCCCATCCCCTGACGGGACCATCCTTTGATAACCTTAATTTTTTCATATAAACTTTTAGGAGTACCGTGGCTAAGGACACCATCATTCTTTCTTTGAACTGCGGAAGTTCCTCGGTAAAATACCAGCTCTACAACTGGACCAGCCAGGAGATAATGGCCAAGGGCCTGGTGGAACGCGTCACCTTTGAGGGTTCGGTGATTGTTCACGAAGTTCCCGGCCGCGAGCCTTTGAAGCTGCAAAAGGAATGCCCCGATCATCAGGTGGCCATACAGATGATCCTGGAAACATTGCTGCATGAAAATCACCCGGTGATCTCGGACGTCAGCCAGATAAGCGGGGTGGGCCACCGGGTGGTCCACGGCGGCGAGCATTTCGCCAAATCAACTTTGATCAACGATGATGTGATAGCCGCCTTTGAGGAGTTGTCCTCGCTGGCCCCGCTCCACAACCCGCCCAACGTGCTGGGGATCAAGGCAGCTCAGGCTATCATGCCCGACGCGCCCCATGTGGCGGTGCTGGACACGGCCTTCCACCAGACCATGCCCAGGACATCCTACATCTATCCCGTGCCCTACGAGTGGTACGAGAAATATGGGGTGCGGCGCTACGGATTCCACGGCACCTCCCACCTTTACGTGGCCCGGCGGGCCGCGGTGATGCTGAAAAAGGACCCCTTTAAGGTCAATCTGATCACCTGTCATCTGGGCAACGGGGTCAGCCTCAGCGCCATCAAGAACGGCTGTTCCTTTGATACCAGTTTAGGGCTGACCACCATGGAGGGGCTGGTGATGGGCACCCGTTCGGGCGATGTGGATCCGGGCCTGATGCCCTTCATGTGCGCCAAGGAGAACAAGACCGCCCGGGAGATAGAATCCATCTACCTGAAAAAGAGCGGAGTGCTGGGCATCTCAGGGAAATATACCGACCGCCGGGACATAGAAGACGCCATGAAAGCGGGCGACGAGCGAGCCAAGCTGGCCTTCGACATTGAGGCCTATCGCCTAAAAAAATACATCGGTTCCTACTACGCCGCCCTGGGGCACCTGGATGCCGTGGTCTTCACCGGCGGGGCCGGCGAGATGGGCCCTCTGCTTCGGGAGGCGGCCATGACCGGGATGGAGGAACTGGGAATGGTGCTGGATCCGGATCTCAACAAGAAGGCCAAGAGCCGCAACCATGAATTCGAGATCTCGGCCAAGGAATCCCGGATCAAGCTTTTCGTCATCCCCACCGACGAGGAACTGGTATTCACCGAGGACGTGGTGGCCACCATCGAAGGCCGTTACGACGTGCATACCAAATTCAAATATGGCTTTGAGGATCAAAGCTACGTCAACAAAATGAGGGACGAGTCCTACCAGCGGGAACTTGATAAAAAGAAAAAGGGCTGAGCAACAAGATAGTATCCGATCGGGACGCCGATCTACGCTGATCAGGTTGATTTAAATTTGATGACGGCCTTTGGGTTGCATTTTGGTTCGTTCCGATGAACAGCCAAGTATTCTATATTCAATATTCTGTATTCTGAATTCTTATCTTCATCGATGTGACCAGTTTTATGAAGCTTAAACTTCGCCAGCTGCAGGACGGGCGTCATCAGTACAACATCAGCTTAAGCGAGCCGGCCTCCGATCTGCTGGATTTTTCCCCGGTCCAGGGCAGCCTGACCGTGCTCAAAAGCGGCGTTACCCTCCATGTCACCGGATGCCTGGATTACACAGCCCGCCAGCACTGCAGCCTTTGCCTGAAGAGCTTTGAGGCCCGGGGCCAGGCGGAGATTGACCTGTTCTACCGTCCCCAGACCCGGGAGGACCTGGCCGGGGGCAAGGAACTGGAACTGAAGCCCGACGAGCTGGACATGGTGCTTTACCAGGGACAAGAGATAGATCTTTGGCCCGAGCTGCGGGAGGCCCTGTTGCTTTCCCTGCCGGCCAAGCCGGTCTGCCGGGAGGACTGCCGGGGACTCTGCCCCCAATGCGGAAAAAAGCTGGGCGACAAACCCTGCGGCTGCACTAAAAAAGAGGTGGACCCCCGGTGGGAAAAACTGCTGAAACTGAAAAAGGAAAAATAAGATGGAGGCCAGGCATTACCAAAAGCTGGAGAACGGCTCGGTGCAATGCCTGTTGTGCCCCCACTTCTGCCGGATAGCTCCGGGCCAGACAGGGCTGTGCCGGATCAGAAGCAACAACGGCGGTAGGCTGGAGGCGCAAAGCTACGGCCGGGCGGTGTCCCTGGTCATGGACCCGATAGAGAAGAAGCCGCTGTACCACTTTTATCCCGGCAGCCGGATACTTTCCACCGGACCCAACGGCTGCAACCTGGCCTGCAGTTTCTGCCAGAACTGGGAGATATCCCAGCAAAAGGTGCCGACCGAAGCGGTGGAGCCGCGGCAATTGGTGGAACTGGCACTCAAAGAAGGGGCCGTGGGAATAGCCTTCACCTACACCGAGCCTTTGGTCTGGTTCGAGTATCTGATGGACGCCTGCCCCCTGGCCAGGCAGGCCGGGCTTAAGACGGTACTGGTCACCAACGGCACCATCAGCCCGGAGCCGATTAAGGAACTTCTGCCCCACATCGATGCCATGAACATAGACCTGAAGTCGATGGACGAAGGCTTTTACAAAAAAGTGTGCCGGGGAGATCTGGGCACGGTGCTTAAGACCATAGAGCTTTCCCGGCCTTCCTGCCACATCGAACTTACCAACTTGGTGATCCCGGGCTTGAACGATTCTCCCCAAGACATGGAGGCCTTGGTCGGCTGGGTCTGCCGGCTGGATCCCTTGATACCACTGCATATCTCCCGGTACTTTCCCCGGTATAAAATGGATACCCGGTCCACTCCGGAAAGCACCCTGAAAAAGTATTACAACCTGGCCCAAGCAAAACTGAAATATGTATATGTTGGCAACGTTCAGATAGAGGGGACGGAGGACACCTATTGTCCCGGCTGCGGACAGGTGCTGATAAAAAGGTCGGGCTACCGGATAAGCCTGGAGGGGCTGAAGGACCAGGACTGCAAAAAATGCGGCCGCCGGGCTGACATCATAGGCCTGAACGGCTGAGAACAGATAATATTAACCATGCCACTTAATTTGAAGCATAGCACTCTAAGGGGAACGAATATTTTTATAAGGAAGCCAGGAAAGCAGGAATAAATCAGGGTTCCCATAGTTTAATATTCATGGCTTCATGGATACCTAATAAAAAATGGTACTTATTTATTGACCCCATTAATAACGAAGGAAATATAACATGGCGCTTAAAAAACGGGGAGCGGGGTTTTACCTGCTGATCATCCTGGGCGGAGCACTGCTGGGCAGCGGCCTGGGCGACCTGGTGGGATACATCCTGCCTTCGGGCGTGGTGCGTGATTTTTTCACCAATGCCATCACCCCTGGAGTCAACCCGCCGCTGACCATAAATCTGCTGGTGATGACCCTGACCCTGGGCTTCACCCTTAAGCTGAACATCATTGCCCTGCTGGGCATAGTGCTGATGGCCTATCTTCTGAAATGGTTTTAACCCCAAGGAACCGAGATGCCCACTGATTGCTGCTGATTCCTCCGGAAAAATATTGGACCGAAATATGCATGATCTGCGTAAATCCGCGTCCTAAAAAGAAAAGGAGTTTTTTCCAATGAAGCTTTTCATCGATACCGCCAACATCGCCGAGATCAAGGAAGCCGCCAGCTGGGGCATCATTGACGGCGTGACCACCAACCCCAGCCTGATCGCCAAGGAGGGACGCGACTTTGCCACGGTGGTCAAGGAGATCTGCGCCATCGTGGACGGCCCGGTCTCGGCTGAGGTGATCAGCGAAAAGTCAGAGGAGATGCTTAAGGAGGCCGAGCCGCTGATCAAGATCCACCCCAACGTGGTGATCAAGATCCCCATGACCCTGGAGGGCCTGAAGGCGGTCAAGGTCCTGTCGCAAAAGGGGGTCAAGACACACGTCACTCTTATCTTCTCGGCCAACCAGGCCCTGCTGGCCGCCAAGGCCGGGGCCACCTTCATCAGCCCCTTCGTGGGCAGGCTGGACGACGTCTCGGAATACGGGATGGACCTGATAGGGGAGATCGTCCAGATCTACGACAATTACGATTTTGCCACCCAGATCCTGGCGGCCAGCCTAAGGACCCCGCTACACGTGCTGGACTGCGCCAAGCTGGGGGCCCATATCGCCACCGTGCCCTTCAACGTGCTGAAGATGCTGGCCCAGCACCCGCTGACCGACGCCGGGATCAAGAAATTCCTGGACGACTGGGCCAAGGTCAAGAAGTAAAACCCAAGAAGGAGCTGACATGGACAGAGTGCGCTGGATAGACCATCGTGGGAAAAGGATCTTGTTCGAAGACCTGTCCAATCTGTCGCATCCCCAGGAAGCCATGGTAGTGTCCCGCATCACCACAAATATGATTACCAAGGAACAGCCGGCATCGGTGCTGCTCATATCCGACATCAGCAACTCGCACTTTAACGCCAAATTGCTCAGTGAACTGAAGGAAAATACCAAAGCCACCACACCGTATATGAAGGCTTACGCCGTAGTAGGCGTAACTGGACTGACCAAGGTGGTGTTGAAGAGCTTTATACGTTTTACAGGACAGGACATGAAGGTATGCCAAAGCATAGGCGAGGCCAAAGACTGGTTAGCATCGCAATAATTAAAGTTCGCCAATGAACATGAAGGCGGAAACAATAAATCAAATAGCCAGGCAGATCCGGCGCGACATCATCGAGATGACATACAGCGCCGGATCGGGCCATCCCGGAGGGTCGTTATCCTCAGCCGAGATAATGGCCGTTCTTTATTTTCACACCCTGCAGCACCGGCCCAAAGATCCTGGCTGGCAAGACCGGGACCGGTTCTACCTTTCCAAGGGGCACGCCTGTCCGGTGCTGTATGCCGCCCTGGCCGAAGCCGGGTATTTTGACAGATCGCTTTTAAAGACCTTCCGCCATCTGGGATCACCGCTGCAGGGCCACCCCCACCGCCTTAAAACGCCGGGGGTCGAGGCTTCCAGCGGTTCGCTGGGGCAGGGGCTTTCGCTGGCGGCTGGCACCGCCCTGGGATTAAGGATGGACGGGAAATCAAACAGGGTATACTGCCTGCTGGGCGACGGCGAGCTGCAGGAGGGGCAGGTCTGGGAGGCGGCCATGGCCGCCGGACACTTCAAGCTCAACAACCTCTGTGCCATAGTGGACCACAACAACCTGCAGATAGACGGGTCGGTGGAGCAGGTGATGGGGATCGAGCCCCTGGCCGACAAGTGGCGGGCTTTCCGCTGGCAGGTGATAGAGGTGGACGGTCACAACATCCAGCACCTGGTCCGGGCCTTTGATTTTGCCCGGGGCATAAAGGACAAGCCGGCGGTGATCCTGGCAAAAACGGTCAAGGGCAAGGGGGTCTTCTTCATGGAGAACCGGGCGGAGTGGCACGGCCGGGCCCCGAACAAGGAGGAATATGAGAAGGCGATGGCTGAGCTAAAGTGACCGGTGTAAAAATCAGACCAAGGTAAATTACAGATATTGGCAACATACTGAACTCAACCCTTTCTCCCTTCTCTTATAAAGAGAAGGGACGGGGATGAGTTCAAAAGGAACACCATGCAATACCGCCAATTTGGAAAAGACAAGTTCAACGTTTCGGTCCTGGGCTTTGGGGCCATGCGCCTGCCCATTCTGAACAACGACATGAAGCAGATCGACCAGCCCCTGGCCGCGGCCATGATCCGCAGGGGGATCGACGGCGGGATCAATTATGTGGACACCGCCTATCCCTACCACGGCGGTACCAGCGAAGCGCTGGTGGGGCAGGCTTTGAAGGGCGGTTACCGGGAAAAAGTGCGGCTGGCCGACAAGATGCCGACCTGGCTGGTCAACTCCAGGGAGGACATGGACAGTTTGCTGGCCGAACAGCTGGCCCGGCTGGACGACAAGAGGATAGATTATTACCTGCTGCATTCGCTGAACCGCGCGGTCTGGAACAAGATGAAAGAGCGGGGAGTGCTGCGCTGGGCCAAAAAGCAAATGTCTAAAGGGACCATCGGCAGCCTGGGATTCTCCTTCCACGGCCCGGCCTCTGATTTCATCAAGATCTGCGATGACCACGACTGGGATTTCTGCCAGATCCAGTACAATTACATGGACACCACCACCCAGGCCGGCCTGAAAGGCCTTAAGCACGCGGCCTCCCGGGGCATCTCCGTGATCGTGATGGAGCCCCTGAAGGGCGGGCGCCTGGCCCAGCCGCCGGAACAGGTGAAGGCCATATTGGAAAACAGAAAGGGCGGCAGCCCGATCTCCTGGGCCCTGCGCTGGGTCTGGAATGACGAGCGCGTCCCGCTGCTGCTTTCCGGGATGAGCACCATGGAGCAGGTGGAGGAGAACCTGAAACTCGCCGATCAGGCCCGGGCCGGGTCGTTCTCGCCCGAAGACCTGAAGGTCATTGACCGGGTGCGCTCCCTGTACAACCGTATGGTGGACATCGACTGCACCAACTGCAAATACTGCCTGCCCTGCCCGTCCGGGGTCAACATCCCCCGCAACTTTGAGCTTTACAATGATGGCTACCGCTACGGGAATTTCGGCAACCCGGCCTTCTTCTACTGGACATGGTTCAAACCGTCGGAACGGGCCGAGAACTGCATCAATTGCGGGATCTGCGAAAAGAAATGCCCCCAGGGGATTCAGATCCGGGCAGAGCTGAAAAAGGTGAGGGAGGCCCTGGCCAAAAAATGAGGCGCCTGGTCCCAATATCTCTTTTACTGCTGATGTCCGCCGGTCTAGGGTGCACCTATCACCCGGACCTTAAAAAAGATTTTCAGATGAGCCTGGACGGCTCCAAGTTCGTCTGGGAATCGGCCCCGGCGGTGGCCTACATCTACGGCGGACCGGAAAGCGTGCTGGAAAGACCGGCTACCATCAGGATCATTCTGCCCAACCTCGGTCCGAGCCGGCACCCCCTGCCCGGCATGGAGATCATGTTCGATGAAGATGTCTTCGCTGACAGTAACCAGGTAACGGCGTCAGGCAAATCTCATGAAATCTCGGTGGACCTCCGCCCTTCGTTCCGTCCCATGGGAAAGGGGGGGATGCTGGTGGGATATACCTCTCATGATCCCCGGGCAACAGTGACAGTTAGGATCAGCAAGCTTGACGCCAGGTCCTACGGAAGCGTGGAAGGAAAGATAATCTATGCCAAGCTTTGGGGGTACTACTATGATTTCGAGAGCGGTGAGATCACCCAACCGCCCCAGCCGATGATGCTGGAGATCTGGAACTGGCCGTTCGGGGCCAAGCTGGAGCAGAAGTATCCGGGCGACGAGTAGAACCCAACCCCCGTCCCCTTCCCCACAAGGGAAGGGGAGCAAGGGTTATGTCAAATGAGAGAATATGATTCCAACCAACAAACACCATCTGGTCACGGACCTGAATTTCAAGACCATAGAGCAGAAGCCCACCCGCTTCGGCTATGCCGAGGCTTTGCTGGAGCTGGGGCGGGTCAATCAAGATGTGGTGGTGCTGGACGCAGACCTGGCCAAGTCAACCCTCAGCGGAAAATTTCAGGAGAAATATCCCCAGCGCTTTTTTAACATCGGCATAGCCGAGCAGAACATGCTGGGCATGGCCGGGGGGCTGTCATTAGCCGGGAAGATACCCTTCGTCAATACTTATGGCGTTTTTCTGGCCGGGCGGGCCTGGGATCAGATCCGGACCTCCGTCTGCTACGGGGACCTGAACGTCAAGATAATCGGGGCGCACGGCGGCCTGTCGGTGGGCCCGGACGGCGCCACCCACCAGGCCCTGGAAGAGATAGCGCTTATGCGGGTCCTGCCCAACATGCGGGTCATCGTGCCTTGCGATTCCAATCAGGCCTACCAGGCCACGCTGGAAGCGGCCAAAATAAAAGGTCCGGTGTATATCAGATTAGGGCGCGAACCGGTGCCGGTGATCACTACTGACAAAACGCCGTTTCATTTTGGCAAAGCCCAGACCTGCCGTCAGGGCAATGACGTGACGATCTTCGCCTGCGGGCTGATGGTCTACCTTTCGCTGGTAGCAGCCGAAAAGCTTGAAAAGAAAGGCATCTCGGCCCGGGTCATTAATCTTCACCCTGTAAAACCGATTGATAAGAAGGCCATCATCAAGGCGGCCAAAGAGACCAGGTGCATAGTCACCGCCGAGGAGCACCAGCAGATGGCCGGCTTCGGTTCGGCCATAGCGGAAGTGGTGGTGCAGAACTGCCCGGTGCCGATGGAAATGGTGGGGGTGCGGGACACCTTTGGAGAGTCGGGCCAGCCCTGGGAGTTGCTGAAGAAGTATAATCTACTTGATGGAGACATTATAAAAGCCGCTACACAAGCTGTTAAAAGGAAAAGCAAATAGTTTTATAAAGGTAATATAGAAACATGAGCAGACTTAATAAACCTTCTGTTATTAACCATATTGCAGAAGCTCGGGAAGAATTACAAGCAATTGAGGGCTACTTATCCTCTAATAAGGATTATTCGGAAATTGAACTTCAAATCGGTCTTGAACATGCATACCATCACCTAAATTTTGCCTGGAATACACGACGAGCAACGGATAAAAAAATAAAAAATATGTCGGACGCAGAATGGAATCAGTATGGTAAATTCCCCAAGGACATAGAACTGCTTAAACTGCCATTGGTAAGGAAAAAGGAAAATAAATAAAACCTACGGATAAGAAGGAAAAACAATGAACTGGAAAATCTTTGGAGCCGCATTCGTCACCCTGTTCCTGGCCGAGCTGGGCGACAAGACCCAACTGGCCGTGATCACCATGACCTCGGAATCCAAGAGCTGGCTCTCGGTCTTTTTGGGCGGCAGTCTGGCCCTGGTCTGCGTAACCCTGATCGGGGCGCTGTTCGGGCAGGCCATCATCAAGGTCATCCCGCAGAACATCCTGCATTACGTCGCCGGGGGGCTGTTCATCGTGATGGGCGTGCTGGCGATATTAGGGAAGCTTTAATTTAGCCACAGAGACACAAAGGCGCAGAGGGTGATAAAAAAAGGGATAGGATAAATATCATGAAGAAAACCTTGATGGTGCTTTTCTGTCTGTCGATAGGATCAACGGTATTTGCTTTGCCGATCAGCTCCAGGACCGGGTTAAGTATCGGTAAATTCTATGATTCCCCAAGTTACAACGGCAATGCCTTTCAATTTGAATCGGGAGTGCGGGCCGGCAAATATTTATTGTTTAGTACGGGCATTTTGCTGGAATATTTCAAGTATATCAAATTACCTGCCGGTACATGGATCCCCGAAGATCGCATAGTAAGTCAGGACAAGCATCAGTATGCTTATGGCGGTTCAATAACCCTGGGGATTGGCCATAGAATGGGACCGCATCTGATATATAGATTTAAAAGAGTTCACACATATCACGAAACAGTGATCGAGGAATTTATCAACGATTCCGGCAATTATCGGACCATTACCGAAACCAGGGTAGAACCGGCATACGATGTCATTTTCGGCTTACACGGGAAGATCCCCAGAACAGATCTATATCTGGTGTGTGAGATAACCCCCTGGTCAAGGATATGGAATGTGGCAAGGAACACGATAACTTTAGGGATTGGTTACGAGATCGGTTTGGGTAATATTCACAAAGGACTGAGGAGGTAAGACGGGAAATCCTCTGTGTCTCTGTGCCTCTGTGGCAAATGAAATAAACTATTGAAAGGATATACCATGAAGTTTGCAGCCAAGATGGAGAAACTGAAGGTCGAGACAGCCTTCGAGATGATGGCCAAGGCCAAAAAACTGGAGGCCGAGGGCAAGAAGATCATCCACCTGGAGATCGGAGAGCCGGACTTCGAAACCCCCAAGAACATCAAGGAAGCCGCCAAGAAGGCCCTGGACGCCGGCAAGACCCATTACGGGCCGTCGGCCGGACTGCCCGAGCACCGCAAGGCCATCGCCGAGTACTACTCCAAGGAGATCGGCGTCCAGTACGGGCCGGAGAACGTGGTGGTGACCCCAGGCGCCAAGCCCATCATGTCTTTCGCCATCACCGCCCTGCTGGAAGAGGGCGACGAGTGCCTGGTGCCGGACCCCGGCTTTCCCATCTACCAGTCCATGGTCAAGTTCAACGGCGGGGTGCCGGTGCCGCT
Organism: candidate division TA06 bacterium; assembly: GCA_016235665.1. Classification (NCBI taxonomy): domain Bacteria; species candidate division TA06 bacterium. Next base: position 68,100 of record JACRJI010000013.1, read on the forward strand.
GCCGCTGCGGGAGGCCAACGACTTCCGTCTGGATGTCAATGAGCTTAAATCCAAGATCACCAAGAAGACCAAACTGATCATCCTGAACTCGCCCCACAACCCCACCGGCGGGATCTTGACCAGGGACGACCTGAAGGCGGTGGCCGACATAGCGGTCAACAATAACATCCCGGTGCTGTCGGACGAGATCTACGACCGGATGATCTACGAAGGCAAGTTCGAGAGCATCGCCCAGTTTGAAGGGATGAAGGACCTGACCATCATCCTCAACGGCTACTCCAAGACCTACGCCATGACCGGCTGGCGGGTGGGTTACGGCCTGATGCCCACGGCGCTAGTGGACCACATGGCCCAGTTGATGACCAACATCAACTCCTGCACCGCCACCTTCAGCCAGATCGCCTGCATCGAGGCCTTAAAAGGCCCGCAGGACGAGGTCACCGCCATGATGACCGAGTTCAAGAAGCGCCGAGACTTCATCGTGGAAAGGATCAACAGGATACCAAAACTGTCCTGCCGTAAGCCGGCCGGGGCCTTCTACGTTTTCGTCAATATCAAGCAGACCGGGATGGACTCCCGCAAGTTCACCGACTTTTTGCTTAACGACTGCGGGATCTGCGCTCTGGCTGGGGCCAACTTCGGGGCCGAGGGCGAGGGCTACGTCCGTTTCAGCTACGCCAACACCATAGAGAACCTGGCCGAGTCGGCCGATAGGATAGAGAAGGCTTTGTCAAAACTTTCCTGAACCGCTAAGCGATGTGCTGAGTTTAATCGAAGCAAAGCGAAGATCGCATAGAGTTTCAAAGAAATACTTTATCAGTATGAATACCAATTACCTTTCCTGGTTCAAGGCCATCGACATAGCCCTGCAGAACCGCGGGGACTGCCATCTGCTGCTTTCCAGCAACGTCTACGAGCCGCTGGATCTGCTGGAAAAACACGCCAAGCAGAACTGGGGAGAGCTGCGCCGGCTGCAGTCCTACAACAATGACTGGGGGCACCCGGTGCTCAAACGGCTGATAGCCTCCCGCTACGGGGTCAAGCCTTCGGAGATACTGCTGACCAACGGCTGCACCAACGCCACCTATCTTTCCATCATCTCCCATGTCAAGCCGGGCGATACCGTCATCTGCGAGACCCCGGCCTACCAGCCGATGTGGCAGATAGCCGGGCTTTCCGGCGCAAACATCAAATGGCTGGAGCGGCGGCCGCCGCACTACCGGGTCGATCCCGGCGAGCTGGCCGCCCTGGTTGACAAGAAAACAAGTCTGGTGATCCTGACCAACCTGCACAACCCCAGCGGGGCGCATCTATGCAAAAAGGAACTGGCGGAGATAGCCCGGGCGGTGCGGCGGAAGAACAAAAAGACCCGAATACTGATGGACGAGGTGTTCCGCGACTTTGAACCGGGCAAACCGGCTCCGGCCTGCACCATAGACCGGGCCTACATCTCCACCGGCAGCCTGTCCAAGGTCTACGGCCTGAGCCATCTGGAATGCGGTTGGATCCTGGCCGATAAAAAGACCATCGATCATATCGCTCCGTATTTCGTGCTTTCCGACGGCAACGGTTCGCGCTACCTGGAGGCCATATCGGTGGTGGTGTTTGAACAGCTCGACACCTACCTGTCCCGGTCGCTGGATATCGTTGCCCGCAACCGCAAGGAGCTGGTCAAGGCGGCAGGGCCGCTGATTAAAGAAGGTTTGGTCTCGGGGGACATTCCGGAACAGAGCTGCCTCTGGTTCCCCAAAGTTGCCGGTTTCAGGGATGCCGGCAAACTAGCGGACCTGCTGGCAAAAAGATATAAGGTCTATGTGGTGCCGGGAAGGTTCTTCGGGGACGCAGGCAGGATAAGGATCGGCTTCGGCAGCCAGCCGGAGGCGTTCAGGAAAAGCATTGCTGCCTTCACCGGGGCCGTCAGGGAAATAACTAAACGCTGAATGGGGTTGAAATCTAAGCGGATTTTTGTTAACATTAGGTTTGACTTATAGCTATAGGCTGTCAGCTATAAGCCATTAGAAAGAAAAAATAGAATATGGGGCTGTAGCTCCCTTCGACAGGACTCCGGCAAGCTAAGTCGAGCCGCTCAGGGCGGGTCGCAGGGAAGCACGGCACTACATGGTAGAACACTTCGGCGTTGCTCAGTGTAAATATAAATGGGGCTGTAGCTCAGTTGGTAGAGCGGTACGTTCGCATCGTACAGGCAGTGGGTTCGAATCCCATCAGCTCCACCAGACTACGTCCGCCTGCGGCGGACGTAGTCTGGCAAGCCGGACTTCAGCACAGATTTGAATCAACAATATTAATATAAGGAGTTTGAAATGGCAAAACGGGTTTTCAATTTTTCGGCCGGTCCGGGAATGCTGCCCGAGGCGGTTTTGAAAAAGGCCGCGGACGAGATGCTGGACTACCAGGGCTCCGGGATGTCCGTGATGGAAATGAGCCATCGCTCCAAGGTCTACCAGTCGATCATCGACGGGGCCGAGAAGGCCATCCGGGACCTGATGAAAATCCCGGCCAATTACAAGGTGCTTTTCCTGCAGGGCGGGGCCTCCATGCAGTTCGCCATGGTGCCGCTGAACCTGATGAAGAAATCCAACAAGGCCGACTATGTCAACACCGGGGAATGGGCCAGCAAGGCCATCGCCGAGGCCAAGCGCTACGGCGACATCAAAGTGATAGCCACCTCCGAGCCGGAAGTGTTCAACCACCTGCCAGCCCTTGATCCCAAGGAGTTCCGCCCCGACGCCGATTATTTCCACATGACCACCAACAACACCATCTTCGGAACCTCCTGGAAGAGCTTCCCCGACACCAAGGGCGTGCCGCTGGTGGTGGACATGTCCTCGGATATCCTGTCAAAAGTGGTGGACATCAACCAGTTCGCCCTGGTCTACGCCGGGGCCCAGAAGAACATGGGTCCGGCCGGCGTCACCGTGGTCATCATCCGGGACGACATGATAGACTTCTCCAAGCCCGAGACCCCCACCATGCTCAAGTACAAGACCCACGTGGAAGGCGGCTCGATGTATAACACGCCGCCCTGCTACGGCATCTACATCATCAAGCTGGTGTGCGAGCACGTGCTGGCCCTGGGCGGGGTTCCGGCCATGCAGAAGATCAATGAGCAGAAGGCCGCCCTGCTGTACGACGCCATCGACAACTCCAAGCTGTTCAAGTGCCATGTTCAGAAGAAGGAGGACCGCTCCCTGATGAACATTCCCTTCCGGACCCCGTCCGAGGACCTGGACAAGAAGTTCCTGAAAGAAGCTGCCGAAGAGGGCCTGACCACTTTAAGCGGCCACCGCAAGACCGGCGGGATGCGGGCCAGCATCTACAACGCCATGCCGCTGGAGGGGGTGCAGAAGCTGGTGGAGTTCATAAAGAAGTTCGATAAGGCCAACCAGTAGCTCATTTTTTGGCATAGTATGCCAGTCTAAACCGTCCCGCCAAAAGCGGGACGGTTTTCTGTTGACTTTTAAGGCCGGTTTTGATACCATTTTAATACTGCTTGGGTAAATGTTGTTCAATTATCGGGAATTATAAATACAGCAGGTTATTATGCCTAAAAAATGTATTTTTTACTTGCTGCTGCCTTTGCTTATAACTATTATCGGATGCAGCAAAAAGACACCATCAGAGATTGATGTCATACAACAGCTGGAACTGCAAACGCCGAATGGCGGCGAGATCATATCCATTGGTTCCCAGTATACCATCACGTGGGCGACCCAAAATATTGATAAAGTGAAGATAGAATATTCTGTGATCGCAGGCATTTGGGTGCTTATTGACACAGTGAACGCAGAGACCGCATCGTATCAATGGGCAGTACCAGTTTTGCCCTCTTCGGGCTGCAGGATAAGGGTAAGCGATAATTCCGACGGCATGCCAGCCGACAGCAGCGACCAGTCGTTCTCCATCAGCGGCCAATGGATGGACTTATCCGGGGATGGTTACTGGGCGTCCCGCATGGAACAGGCCGCCATAGTTTTTAATGATAAAGTATGGGTCATGGGCGGGAACCAAACCAATTATTTTTCAGGACCGGCCTACAATGATGTTTGGTATTCCTCCAATGGAAGCGACTGGACACAGGCTACACTTAACGCACAATGGTCCCCTCGCTTTGGGCACTCGGTGGCCGCTTTCAACGGAAAGTTGTGGTTACTTGGCGGCAACACCAACAGTCGCGACACCAATGATGTTTGGAATTCAACCGACGGCATCACCTGGCAGTTGGTGACATCTGCGGCTCAATGGTCCGGCCGGTCCAATTTTGCAGCACTTTCGTTTGATGGCAAGCTTTGGGTCTTGGGCGGACGGCAACTGCCAAGCATAGTATACAACGACGTATGGTATTCAAGTGACGGGGTGCTGTGGCAAAAGGTCCCTGATGCCATACCTTGGCCAGCCCGCTGTTACCATTCCTCCGTGGTCTATGATAACAAAATGTGGATAATGGGGGGCGGGGCAAATTCGAAGGCCACGTCCATCATGAATGACGTATGGTCCTCTGCCGATGGCGTAAATTGGCAGCAACCGTCTGAGCATGCGGCCTGGGAGGAACGATGGGGGCATAGAACAGTTGTGTACGATAACAAGATGTGGCTGGTGGGCGGCGATGACAGCACCCATTATGGCATTGACAGCACCACCAGAAAAAACGATATGTGGTATTCGACCGACGGCATTAATTGGGATCAGGCCTGTGCCACTTCACCGTGGGCGGGGCGCTGGGGGCATAGCGTCACAGTTCTCGGTCAGAAAATATATATCATGGGCGGTTTCACTGGAGTGGTAAATAAAGAAATCTGGCGCTGGCCGTAATATCAAAAATAACAAATAAATGATAGAGAGGAGTACAAATCATGGCAAAAAAAGTGCTGTTGGCCACCGAAAAACCCTTCGCCAAGGTGGCGGTTGATGGTATCTCCAAGATCTTCGCCGAGGCCGGCTATGAGCTGGTCAAGCTGGAAAAATACACCGAAAAGGCCGACCTGCTGAAGGCCGCGGCCGATGTTGACGCCATGATCATCCGCTCCGACAAGGCCGACGCCGCCGTGATCGAGGCCGGCAAGAACCTGAAGGTCATCGTCCGTGCCGGGGCCGGCTACGACAACATAGACCTGGCGGCCGCCAGCGCCAAGGGCATCTGCGCCATGAACACCCCGGGACAGAACTCCAATGCCGTGGCCGAGCTGGCCGTGGGGATGATGGTCTTTCTGGCTCGCAACAAGTTCACCGAGGGCAACGGCTCGGAGCTGAGGGGCAAAAAACTGGGCATCCACGCCTACGGCAACGTGGGGCGGCTGGTGGCCGGCATCGCCAAGGGCTTCGGGATGACTGTGTATGCCTTCGATCCCTTCGTGGACAAGACCAAGATGGAGGCCGAGGGGGTCAAGGTCTTGGAAAAGATAGAGGAACTGTATTCCCAGTGCGACTACGTCTCCCTGCACATCCCGGCCAACGACAAGACCAAGAAGTCCATCAACTACGACCTGCTCTCCAAGATGAAAAAGGGCGCGGCCCTGATCAACACCGCCCGCAAGGAAGTGATAGACGAGGAAGGCCTGAAGAAGGCCATGGCCGAGCGAGAGGACCTGAAGTACGCCACCGACATCGCTCCGGACTGCCACGCCGAGATCGTTGAGATCTTCGGCAACCGCTATCACGCCACCAAGAAGAAGATGGGGGCCGAGACCTCGGAGGCCAACATCAACGCCGGGCTGGCGGCGGCCAACCAGATCGTCAAGTTTTTGGAGAACGGCGACAGGACCTTCCAGGTGAACAAATAGCTTTTGACCGCTCCACTTCATATGTCAATCAGGTAAGCTTACTCAGTGCATCGCCTTTATCCCCCTCCCGCAAGGAGGGGGATTTTTAATCCCTTCCCCTATGGGGAAGGGGTAGGGGTTAGGTCCGTTCCCGGGCTTTTTATTTGGTTGAAATTTAAGGGGAAATGTAATAAAATTAACGTTCCGTTTGGTCAAACAATAGTTTAAAATATAATACATCAGGAGCATCCATGGCAGTCGTTCTACCATTCAAGGCAGTCCGCCCCAAAAAAGAGTTTGCCAAGGACATCGCCGCGCCGCCCTACGACGTGGTCAACAGCGAGGAGGCCCGGGAGCTGGCCAAAGGCAACGACAAGAGCTACCTGCACATCAGCCGTCCGGAGATTGACCTTGATCCCAAGACCGACGAGCACGCCGACCAGGTCTACGGCCAGGGGAAGATCAATTTCGAAAGATTCAAAACCAACGGCTGGATGTTTCAGGAGCAAAAACCCTGCTTCTACATCTACAAGCAGATCATGGGCGGCCACCAGCAGATCGGCCTGGTGGCGGTGGCCTCGGCCGAGGACTATGACCAGGATGTGATCAAAAAGCACGAACACACCAGACCCGACAAGGAGGACGACCGCACCCGGCACATCAGCACCATTGACGCCAACACCGAGCCGGTGTTCTTCACCTACCCGGCGGTCCCGGCCATAGATTCCCTGATCAACGACTGGATCAAGAAGACCCCGGAATACGATTTCACCAGCGACGACGGCGTCAAGCACACTTTGTGGGTCTGCGATGATGATAAGATCGTGGAAGCTCTGAAGAAAGAATTCTCCAAACTCAAATACATGTATGTGGCCGACGGCCACCACCGCAGTGCAGCCGCCTGGCGGTTGTGGAAGGAGCGCAAGGCCAAAAACCCCCAGCACAACGGCAGCGAGGAATACAATTTCTTCTTGACCGTGATCTTCCCCGACAATCAGATGAACATCATGGCCTACAACCGGGTGGTGAAGGACCTGAACGGCAATTCCCGGGACGAGTTCCTGAAGAAGGTGGGCCAGAAGTTCACAGTGACCGAGCAGGCTCCGGATGTGCCCGGAGCCAACCTCAAATTCTCCATGTACCTGGAGGGGAAGTGGTATCTTTTGACCGCCAAGGACGGAAGCTATGACCAGAAGGACCCGGTCAAAAGGCTGGACGCCTCGATCCTCCAGGACAACCTGCTGCAGCCGGTCTTAGGAATTGAGAATCCCAGGACCGACAAGCGGATCGGCTTCGTGGGCGGGATCCGGGGAACCAAGGAGCTGGTAAAATTAGTGGATTCCGGCAAGTATGCGGTGGCCTTCTCCCTGCATCCGGTAAACATCAAGCAGCTGATCAGCGTGGCCGATTCCGGGCAGGTGATGCCGCCCAAGAGCACCTGGTTCGAGCCGAAATTGAGAAGCGGATTGTTCGTGCACCAGTACTAAACCCAGGCCGTGGAAACGGACCAAAGTATTCATCGTTCAATTACAGATAATGGGCAAAAAAGCCGGAGCTTGGGCTCCGGCCCTTTATTTTTTTACCACTTTAAAATTGACATAACCCTTATTTGTGGTATAATCATAAGTCTAATCATAAAATAGGTTTAAATGATAAAAAGCATGACCGGTTTCGGCCGGGCCGAGGCCAGGACCAAGGACCATCAGATAGGGGTGGAGGTCCGTTCGGTCAACAACCGCTATTCCGAGATATCCTTAAGACTTCCCAGGGCCTTTAACGGTCTGGAGTCCAAAATAAAGACCCTGATCCAGCAGAACATATCGCGGGGCTCGGTCTCACTGGTGCTGAATTACAGCGGCCGCGAAGAGGCTTCCCTGCCCCAATTGGACATCAAAGCCGCCCGACATTACCACAAGATACTGTTGACCCTTAAAAAAGACCTGGGGCTGAAGGGCGAGATAGACCTCCGGTCCATCACCTCCTTTCCCGACGTGCTGGCCGTAACCCCCACCGCCTTCTCCGAACAAAAAGCCTGGCAGCTGGCGGAAGGCCCATTGTCCAAAGGGCTGGCCGAGCTGAACCGGATGCGCCAACAGGAGGGGAAACGGCTGGAGGCCGAGTTCAAAAAACGGCTGAACAACATCGGGCGGATAGCCAACCAGATAGAAAAACTGGCCGAAGACCGGGTGCCGGAATACAAAAAACAACTGCAGGCCCGGATGTCAAAGCTGCTGGCCGGGACCGGGGTGGATGAGGGCCGGCTGGCCCAGGAGGCCGCAGTCTATGCCGATCGCTGCGACATCACCGAGGAGTGCGTCCGGCTGAAGATCCACGTGAAGGCCTTTGACCAGTTCCTGAAAACCCCGGAGCCGGTGGGCCGGCGGATGGACTTTTTATTGCAGGAAATGAACCGGGAATCCAATACCATGGGGGCCAAGGCCAACCAGGCCGCCATCTCCCAGCTGACGGTTCAGCTTAAGGAAGAGATAGAAAAAATGCGGGAACAGGTCCAAAACATAGAATAATAAAGTAACTATTCATAGCCACGAAGACACTAAGTCTCAAAGGACGAACTTTATACCGTGTGTATTCTACATGAGAATTACCCAGTATCCTAGTACCTTTTTGACTTTGTGGCGGAGTAGTAACATAATAAAGGAGAAATATTTTATGAAGAAGATCTTATTTTCCGGGTTGCTGCTGGCCGTGCTAGCCGGCGGCCTGGGTGCTCAAACCATAGACAGCACCGCCACATTGAAGTTTTCCATCAAGATGAGCACTCCGGACCTGAACCTGTACTTCCTGGACCACGGATTCCTGGATATCGTCCAGGCCCACGGGGCGGTGGGGATGATGGTCAACCCGGCCGGGTTGGAGCGCACCCAGGGGCTGGATGTCTTCGTGGCCGGCAGCCTTTCCAAGGATGTCAGCAATGATTTCAAGATAAAGATCATAGACAGTTCCGAGGCTTCGCCATCCATCAAGGTGCCAACCACCCTGACCCTGACCGACATGGGCGGCCTGGATTATGTAGGTCTGGCCGGCAAGGCCGGGCCGTTCGGGCTGGGAATAGCGGTACAGCGAGGATCCGGCATGGAAATGGGCCTGGATACCAGCATAGTTGAGATATCCCAGAAAATGACCTATGATTATCCCTACCAACTTGACAGCTCCATGGTCTCCGGCCTTCCCTTCCCGGTGGTGGTCAACCTCAGGGTCTCCGGTACCGGGGTCATCACCATGGGCGGCCAGGGCAATGTCAGCATCATGAACACGCCGGTTTTCCTGGGCAGCGGCACCAAGTTCGGCCCCTTTAAGCTGGGAATGGGGATCAAGATGACCAAGCTCTCGGCCACCGGTAACTTTGCCATCAATTCCTCGGCCCGGATCCAGGACCTGAGCGGGATTGTGGGCGACACCATTAACGGAATCAAGATAGAGAACATCATAGTCCACAGCAGTTTTGACAGCTCCATCTTCAGCGATAATTTTGACTGCAAGCTGTCGGGCACCCAGACCAGCCTGGTAGTTAGCGCCAACTTTGAGATCCCGATCCTGAAGGCCGGCATGTCAATTGAAAAGGGCATGCCATACACCCTTAAAGGTGATTACTTCAACAATGCTTACATACCCTACGGCGAACCCCGGTTGGATTCGGTCAACGTGGATTCATTGAGCTACAATCCTGCGGATAGCTCCATTCACGGCCAGGCCCAGCTTTATCTGGGAGGGATCGAATTCAAACACAAATCCGGGGCCCAGGAAGGCGGCATTGACTTCCCGGGAATACTGTCGGTCAAGGCTTCGCTGGGCTTGAAGTTCTGGGGTTTCCGGCTGGGAATAAACGGCGGCACCGACATCATGAACGGCCAATGGCCGATGCTGGGCAACGCCTACACCTCGGCCGGTACCTCGCTGTCCATCAAGAAGGCCACCCTAAGCATCGGGCTGGCCGGCCGCTGGCAGTACGTGGCCCTGGATGAGAAGAAGATCTACAGCACCCCGCCCATGGTGCTGGCCGGGGTGGGCCTGCGGATGCCGGTCTATGTGGGCGAGGTGATGCTGGCCACCAGAATGAACCTGGCCAACGGCATCCTCAAGGTGCAGAACATGAGCAGCGTTTCGGAGTTCAAACCCTGGGAGACCCTGGCCCTAAGCGCAGCTATACGAGTGGATCTGGGCTTCCTTTCCAAGTCCGGCAAAAAAGCAAAACAAACCGAGACCGCCAAACCGGTTGAACAGCCAAAGCCCGGAGCCAGGCTGGGACAGGTGACCACCGAGGGCGCGCCGCTGGCTGCCGTCGGCGACACTTCTCAGATAAAATGCGCGGTCAACATCTACCAGGGGCCCAACGCTTCCTGGCAGGATGCCCTGGTCTACGCCGACTTCCTGAGGGCCGAGATGACCAAGACCGGCCGCTTCAGCATCACCCCCAAGGACCGGATGCAGGAACTGCTGGCCCGGAAGAACCTGGCCCAGACCTATTGCCTGGAGCCGGTCTGCGCCGCCCAGCTGGGGCAGGCTTTGAACGTCAGACAAATGCTGGTGGGCCAGATAGACAAAACCGAGGCCGGATATTATGTCAAGGTCATTCTGGTGGACCCGGCCACCGGCCAGCAGCTGCGGGTGGACCAGGACCAGGCGGCAGACCTTACGGCCATCTGCGCCTCGGCCGGGGCACTGGCCCAGCGCCTGCTTATGCAGTAGACCCGGGATAACTATTCTATCCGCAGATTAACGCAGATTATAATTTCTATTTTCATTCTTTGATAATCCAAATCATATATAAATCTGCGGAAATCTGTGAAATCTGCGGATAAAAAATTCACATTAACAATAAGAACACACCTTGACATGATCTATCCCGACCGAAAAGGCTTTCCCATAATCCTCTCGGCCCCATCCGGGGCCGGCAAGACCACGCTCTGCCGTGGTGTCGAGGCCCTGCATCCCGAGATATACTATTCCATCTCGGTCACCTCCCGGCCGCCCCGGGCGGGCGAGCGCGACGGCCAGGATTACCATTTCGTGCCGGTCAAGGAATTCGAGCAGATGCTGGAGGCGGGACAGCTGCTGGAATGGGCCATGGTCCACGAGAATTACTACGGCACTCCACGCAAGCAGATCGATGACAAGCTGAACGCCGGCCAGGATGTGATCATGGACATTGACACGGTGGGGGCCCGGGCCATCAAAAAGCTCTATCCCCAGGCGGTCACCATCTTCGTACTGCCTCCGACCTTCGAGGAACTGAAGACCCGATTGAAGGGCCGGGCCACCGATTCCGAGGAAGTGATCAACAAACGGCTGAACCGGGCCAAGCTGGAGATGCAGGAGATCGGGGATTTTGAATACTGGCTGATCAACGACAAGTTCGAGCAGACGGTGAAAACCGTGACCGCCATCATCGAAGCCGAGCGCTGCAAACTGATCCGCTACAACCGGGACGAAGTGGTCAATGTCATAAAGTGACGGGCACGGCTGCCTAAAATAAAAAATCAAAGATAAAATATAAAAAGTAAATTTATAAACGGAGGAGCTATCATGGGTTTCATACCGATCGACGAGATCTCCAAGGGGCTGGAGAACAAATACATCGCGGTGCTGGTGGCAGCCCGCGAAGCCAGGCGCTTGCACGAGATCCGCCGGATGTCATCCCAGGAGATGGAGATCAAGCCGATCACCATGGCCCTGGAGCGGATGCGCGACGGACAGGTGATCTTCCAGCATACATGAGCTCCGGCAAGAAAATACTTTTGGGGGTGACCGGCAGCATAGCGGCCTACAAGGCCTTGGACCTGGCCAGCCGTCTGCGTAAAAAAGGGCACCAGGTGACGGCGGTGATGACCAGGTCGGCCTGCCAGCTGGTGGGGCCGGCCTCGTTCGAGTCGCTGACCGGGAACCCGGTGGCCCTGGAACTTTTCCCCAAGCAAAAGCCCCAGCAGATAGAGCACATCTCGCTGGCCCAGTGGGCAGACCTGGTGTTGATAGCCCCGGCCACCGCCAATTTTCTGGGGAAGGCGGCCCACGGCATCGCCGACGACCTTTTGACCACCGTGGCCATGGCGGCCACTTCTCCCATCCTGATAGCTCCGGCCATGAACGTCAACATGTGGCAGGCCCAGGCTGTGCAGGAGAACCTTAAAAAACTTAAAGCTTTCGGCTGGAAGGTCATCGAGCCCGAGAGCGGCCGTTTGGCCTGCGGCGACACCGGCAAGGGCCGGCTGGCATCATTGGATACAATAGAAAAGGCCATAGAGGATGCCCTGTATCCCAACCAACAGCTGGCCGGGGTTTCGATCCTGATCACCGCCGGCCGGACCGAGGAGGACATAGACCCGGTGCGGACCATCACCAACCGTTCCTCCGGCCGGATGGGCTACGCCCTGGCCGAAGAAGCTGCCGCCCGCGGTGCCAGGGTCACCCTGATCACCGGCCCGGCGGATCTGACGCTGCCCGATGTTGAAAAGGTGGTGAAAGTGAGAACGGCGGAACAAATGTCCCAGGCGGTCAAGAAGCATCTGCCGCTTAACCAGGCGCTGATAATGACGGCGGCGGTGGCCGATTTCAGACCGTCTAAGACCAGCGCCCAGAAGATAAAACGGGGCTCCGGTTCCCTGAACCTGAAACTGGAGCCGGTATCCGACATTTTGGCCCAGGCGTCCAGGAACAACAAAAAGCACGCCCTGCTGGTGGGCTTTGCCCTGGAATCGAAAGACCTTTTGGCCAACGCCCGGAAGAAGCTGGTCTCCAAGAACCTGGACCTGATAGTGGCCAACGACCCCCAGACCATTGCCAGCGGCAATATCCGGGCCATTTTGTTGGAGCCCAACGGCCGGGCGATTAAACTGCCCCTGATGGGAAAACCGGAACTGGCCGGGGTGCTCCTGGACAAACTTGACGAGCTGTTCAAAAAGCGGAAAGCAAATCCGAATGCCCGATAAAATATCAGTGCAAAAAGCAAAGCGCTATCTTAAACAGCAGCAGGAACTGGGCGAGACCGAGCTGGTCTTAAAGCGCGCCAAGGCCAAGCCCCCGGTTCAAGAAACCACAAGATCTGCCGCGCTCAACACCTCCTTGGAAGATTTCCGCCGCCAGATCGAAGAATGCCAGAAGTGCTCCCTGGGCAAGACCCGGATCAAATTTGTCTTCGGGGACGGCGACCCCAATTCCAAGCTGGTGTTCGTGGGAGAGGCCCCAGGCAGCGATGAGGACGAACAGGGCCTGCCCTTCGTGGGCCGGGCCGGGCAGCTGCTGACCAAGATCATCGAGGCCATAAATTTCCAGCGCTCCCAGGTCTACATCTGCAACATCCTCAAGTGCCGTCCCCCCAACAACCGCAACCCCCTGCCGGTCGAGATCGAGCTCTGCGAACCCTACCTGATCAAACAATTGGAGATCATCAAGCCGGCGGTGATCTGCACCCTGGGCACCTTTGCATCGCAAACCCTTTTGAAGACGGATGTTCCCATCTCAAAACTCCGGGGAAAGATCCATTATTACCAGAACATCAAACTCGTTCCCACCTTTCACCCGGCGGCGCTGCTACGCAACCCGGCCTGGAAGCGGGATACCTGGGAGGACGTGAAACTAGTGCGTCAGATCTACGATCAGGAGGTTAAGAATGGCCGATAGCCAGCAGCCCGCCGACCGCAAGCCATTGGACCGGCAGTTGCCGGACCGGCAAATGCCGGATCGTGTGCCGCCCCAGTCCCAGGAGGCCGAGATGGCCGTGCTGGGCTCGATGCTTTTGGACAGCGAGGCGGTCAGCCGGGCGGTGGAAGTTATCGCCGACGAAAACAACTTTTACTTCGGGGCCCACCGCAAGATCTACCGGGCGGCGGTCACCCTGTACGAGCGCAGCCAGCCGGTGGACCTGGTCACTTTGGCCGAGGAGCTGCGCCGCCAGAAATGCCTGGACGAGGTGGGCGGCCCGGTCTACCTGACCAAACTGACCGACAGCGTGGCCACCTCGGCCAACATCGACTATTACGCCAGGATAGTGGTGGAGAAGGCGGTGCTGCGCCGCCTGATAAACACCGCCTCCGAGATCATCTCCTTCAGCTACCAGGCCACCGAGAATCCCGAGGAGCTTTTGGACCGCTCAGAGCAGATGATCTTTTCCATCAAGGAACAGCGCCTGCGCAAGAGCCTGATCCCCCTAAAGACTTTCATTCACGACAGCTTTGAGACGGTGGAGAAGCTGTTCCGGGAGAAGCGGCACATCACCGGGCTGGAGACCGGCTTCACCGACCTGGACCTGATGACCTCCGGCCTGCAGAAGGGCGACCTGATAATAGTGGGCGCCCGGCCCTCGGTGGGAAAGACCGCCTTTGCCCTGAACATCGCCCAGCACGTGGCGGTGCAGAACCAGATACCGGTGGCGGTGTTCAGCCTGGAGATGTCCAAGGAGCAGCTGGTGCTGCGCCTGCTGTGCGCCGAGGCCCGGGTCTCGGGCCACAAGGTCCGCAGCGGCTATCTTTCCCAGGAGGAATGGCCGGCCCTGGTCAGCGCGGCCTCGGTATTGCACCAGGCCCCAATGTACATCGACGACAGTTCAGCCATGAGCCCGCTGGAGATCCGGGCCAAGGCCCGGCGCTTAAAGGCCGAGGTGGACCTGGGACTGGTGGTGGTGGATTACCTCCAGCTGATGCGGGGCTCGTCCTCCCGCGTCGAGAACCGCCAGCAGGAGATCTCCGAGATTTCCCGTTCACTCAAGGCCCTGGCCAAGGAACTGAACGTTCCGGTGATCGCCCTGTCCCAGCTTTCCCGTTTAAGCGAACAGCGGGGCCAGGATTCCCGGCCCATCCTGTCCGACCTGCGCGAATCGGGGGCCATCGAGCAGGACGCCGACGTGGTGATGTTCCTGCACCGGGACAAGACGCCCTACAAGAGCAAGGAAGAATGGACCCCGGAATCAAGCATGGAATCCGAGGTGGCCGACCTGATAGTGGCCAAGCAGCGCAACGGCCCGGTGGGCACAAAGAAACTGACCTTTCTGCGGAGCTACACCCGGTTCGAGAATTACAGCCAGCGCCAGGACGAGGAAATGAATTGAAGAAGTTTAAAACGGTTTGAATTGGTTAAAAATCAGACTAATCAAATAGTTCGAAAAATACCGGCCACTGTGAACTTGAATTATTAGCACACAAATCACCATGCCATTTCAAGAACGAAGGCATTATCCGGCCCGGTTCTTCGCTGGAATAGGCCAGGCCACACTGGATTCTTTCCAGGAATGGGGCTCGGCCTTTTATTTATTCGGCCGGATCATCCTGGCCTTAAGGCACACATTCAGGAACTCCAGCCTGATCCTTCAGCAGATGATGGTGATGGGGGTCAATTCCCTGCCGCTGGTGCTGTTCTCGGCCGTCTTCACCGGGATGGTGGCGGCGGTCCAGGCCGCCTACCAGATGCAGGGGCTGGTGCCGCCCATCTGGCTGGGCACCGGGATCGCCCGGGCGGTGATGATAGAGCTTGGCCCTGTCCTGACCGCGCTGGTGGTGGCCGGGCGGGTGGGGGCGGGCATCGCCGCCGAGCTGGGCACCATGCGGGTGACCGAGCAGATCGACGCCCTGGAGACCATGGCCATAGACCCGGTGTCCTTCCTGGTAATGCCCCGGTTCGTGGCCGGGGCGGTGATGTCGCCGGTGCTGACCATCTTCGCCAACTTCGTGGCCCTGATCGGAGGCTGGCTGGTGGCGGTGGCCTCGGTGGGCATCTCCTCCCAGGTCTACCTGGACGGTTTGCGGTTCCACTTCCACACCAAGGACCTGATGGGTGGCATAGTGAAATCGATATTCTTCGGGATCATCATCGCCACTTCCGGGTGCTTTCACGGGTTCGCCACCGAGGGCGGGGCCGAGGGGGTGGGCCGGGCCACCACTAAGGCGGTGGTCACGGCGGCGGTGCTGATACTGATCTTCGATTACATCGTATCGGCCTGGATATTCGGGTGATGGACAATAAGCAAAATATCTCAGATCCGGATTGGGGGCAGTTGTCGGTTGATTCGGAGATAAATCTCTCAAAAGCTTACGGCGGCAACCCTGAGAAACACAACCATTACATTCACATTACTAATCCTTTTGTTCCCTGGAACGGCGATTTCAATAGAGCGATTAACGTATCCCCGGATTCTGTTAACGATTTGGATGAGATCATTAGGGAGGTCAGGGATATACACCGCAACAATAAACTGGACCCACCGAACCGTTATGATATTGGACCTGAAATCAAAATAGACAAAGCTTGGGAATCCAATTTTATTGCAAAAAACATGAAATTCAGTGAAGCTGTTTTCATGCAGGCCCAAAGTCAAGATACTTCTGACGGTGTATTATACGGGCCTTCGGCAGATGAGTATTTTAACTGGTACAGGACAAAGATGGGGGGAAGGGACTATTTCACCGATGAATATTATTCACTTCTAAAACCCCTCCAATCGGCCTTTATCAAAGTGTTTAAACCTTATTGGTTTTATGTTGCTGATGAAATAGTGGGCTCCGTATATATCGCTGACCTTGGGGGATATGCCAGGTTGTTTGAAGTTGAAATCGAAGAGAACCATCAAGGCAGGGGTTTGGGTTTAAAGATGATGGAGGCTGTCAGACATAAAGTTAAGTTACTGGGCTTAAAATATGTCCTGCTGGAAACATCGGGAAGTTTACCCAGGTTTTACGAGAAATGTGGTTTTAAAGAGTGTATCAGAAGTAAAATATTATGGCAAAAATAACCGCTGGTTATACGGATAAGCATCTGCCACAGATACACTGAAAACAGAGGGGATAGCAATCTCCAAAGGGAGGACGACAATGGATAAATTCGCCCAAAACACCGCACTGTTGGGCCTGGGGTTCGGCCTCCTGGCCCTGATCATTCTGATGTCTTCTATCGCCCTGAAGGTCAAAAAGAAGATCGGCCTGGGCTCTCTTTGGAGCGCCTTTCTGTTCTTCCTGATACTGCTCCTGGCCGGGGCCTCAATGTTCTCCTTATCCTTATTCGCCCGGACCTACAGCCTGCTGAACAACGATAAACTCATCTGCACGGTCACTGCGCTAAAGACCGAAAGCGGCCTGCAGATGAGCTATACCGACGAATCCACCGGGGCCAAGCATGTCTTTCCCCTGGCCGGCGACCAGTGGATGATCCAGGGCTACATCCTGCGCTGGAAGCCGTTCTTACGATTCCTTGGCGCCAGGCCCTATTACCGGGTCACCCGTTTTTCCGGGCGCTGGGAATCAGCCGATTCCACCACTGTCTGCAATTACCAGCTGGTCAAGGAACCGGGCTACTGGGGAACTCTGCTGCGCTATGGGCAAAAATATCCCCTGATCGATGCGGTCCAGGGCATAGCCGCATTCCAATATCCCGATCCCAATGCTTACATGGTGTACATCACCGATGCCGGGTTTGTTTTGAAGAAATAAGACCCCTCCCAACCCTCCCCGCATCGGGGAGGGAAAGGGAGAGGTCCGAAGCAAGAAGCTAACAAGCAAATGATAACTATCCGCGATCTGCATAAATCCTACGGGCACAAAAAGGTCCTGGACGGGGTGGAACTGGAGATCCAGACCGGCGAGACCATGGTGATCATGGGGCGCTCCGGCTGCGGCAAGAGCGTGCTGCTGCGCCATATCATCGGCCTGGCCCGGCCCGACCAGGGCTCGGTCACCATCGACGGCACCGGCATCACCGCCATAAAAAAGCATGAGCTGTATGCCTTGCGTCGGAGGTTCGGGATGCTGTTCCAGGGGGCGGCCCTGTTCGACTCCATGACCGTGGCCCAGAACGTGGGACTGGGGCTTAAAGAGCACAGCCCGCTGTCTGACGGCGAGATCGCCGGGAAGGTGGCCGAAAAGCTGGCCCTGGTGGGCATGTCTGGCACCGAGCAACTGATGCCATCGGAACTTTCCGGGGGAATGAAGAAAAGGGTGGGGCTGGCCCGGGCTTTGGCCATGGACCCGGCCTACATCCTGTACGACGAGCCCACCACCGGCCTGGACCCCATCACCGCCGACAAGATCAACGACCTGATGATGTCGCTGTCCCAAAAACTTTCCCTGACCTCCATCGCGGTCACCCATGACATGGTCAGCGCCAACAAGATAGCCGACCGGATCGCCATGCTGCACCAGGGCCGGATCATCTTCTGCGGCACCCCGGAACAGATAAAAAAATCGCCCGATCAAAACATCCAGCAGTTCATCCGGGGCGAAGCGGACTGATAATGAAAAAACCAGGCTTTCGCCTGGTTTTTAAAATGGTGGCACGGGACAGAGTTGAACTGCCGACGCAGGGATTTTCAGTCCCTCGCTCTACCACCTGAGCTACCGTGCCCCAGATCCAGATATAAATACAAAAGCCCTGTATTACAGAGCTTTGTTTATGGCGGGATCGACGGGGTTCGAACCCGCGACCTCCTACGTGACAGGCAGGCGTTCTAAACCAAGCTGAACTACGACCCCACCATAAACAACGAATTATAGCATAATCTAAAAAGCCTGTCAACTATCTAAAAGGGTCGGTAAATAAATTCTAAATCCCGGGCCGGAATATCCCGGATAAAACGTCTGTTTGGAGTTGACAGACAAAAGCTATAATAGTATAATAAACGCAAGTATTTGCTAAATAACAACCACCAATATTATCAGGAGCCCGACATGAAAAAGATACTGATCTTAGCTCTCTTCCTGGCCGCCTTTTTTAGCGCCGGTTTTGCCCAGACCATGCCCGGAGCGCCAGCCGACAGCGGTTCCAGCTTCACCGGGGGCATGGGATTGACCATGATAGACGGAAAGGCATATTTCCTGCTGCAGCTGACCCCGGAGCTGCGGTTCTCCAAGCTGGGCCTGGGCCTGGACGTCTCCCTGCTGGTGAACAACGACGGCATCCGCAAGGAAGAATGGAAGCCGGCCAGCAAGATGATGCGGCTGGTCCGCTATGTAAGCTGGGGCGACCGGACCGACAAGTTCTACACCCGGGTGGGAGCCCTGGACGCCACCACTTTGGGCAACGGGTTTTTGATGAGCAACTACAGCAACCGGGCCGACGACCTGAACCGCAAGATAGGTATGGAGCTTAACCTGAAATTCCCCTGGGGCGAGGCTCCGACCATGTTCGGCATCCAGTCCATGGTCTCCAACTTCGACCGGGCCGAGATCTACGGCCTGCGGGGCTTTGTCTGCCCCCTGTCCGGTACCGGCATCCCGATCATCAAGGGATTTGAAGTGGGCGGTACGGTGGTCACCGATGTCGATCCCGACCAGAACAGCGCCACCAAGGACGCTGTGACCGCCTTCGGCGCCGACCTGGGCTTGCCCATAATCAACACCAGCATCCTGGGAAGCAGGATATATTATGATTTCGGCCAGATCAAGGATTACGGCAAAGGCAATGCGGTGGGGATCTCGGCCCTGATATCCTTCCCCGGCAATCTCGTCACACTGGGAGCCAAACTGGAACAGCGCTTTTTGGGCAAGAACTTCATTCCCCAGTATTTTGACAGGTTCTATGAGATCGACCGTTACCAATTGTACTCCATGACCTCGGGCAGCGTCACCACCACTTTCGGGGTGCCCAAAAAACTGGTGCTGACCGACGTGACCGAGGCCAGGAACGGCACCTACGGCGAGATCTCCGGCAATGTGCTGGGCAAGGTCAGGGTGATGGGCAGCGGCTACAAGACTCGGGGAGCCGACAGCACCGGGATATTTCATGCCGAGGCCAGTGCGCCGGATCTGATCCCCAAGGGGGACGTCCGGGCCTACTTCGACCAGAAGAGGATCCAGAGCTTGTCCGACCTGTTCACCAAAAAAGAGAACATGCTGCTGACCGCCGATGTCGGCTACCAGGCTTACTGGAAGATCTGGATGTATCTGACCTACCAGATCACTTATGAGAAGCAGGAGGATCTTAGCTTCCTGACCAGGAAGAAGTTCTCCACCAGGCTGGCTTTGAAGTTCAACTTTTAATTCAGGCTGAAAACAGAGAAAAGGGAAGGCGAGAATTATTCTTGCTTTCCCTTTGTTTTTAACCTGAATTCACTTTTAAAAATGAAACTAACTCAACCCCTTTTATTCCCCTTCTCTTGAAAGAGAAGGGGCTAGGGGATGAGTTCAAACAGTCCAGCGCAGTTTTGATTGCCATATGCTTAAAACACTCCTACACAGCCTGCTGAATTTTATCTTTCCGCCGTTCTGCGCCTCCTGCCATAAAAAGATTCTGGAGCCGAAGGGCGGCCTGATCTGCGAGGCCTGCTGGGGTACCCTGGAAAGATGGGAAGCCCAAAGCTGCCAGCGCTGCGGGTCTATATTGCCAGAGCAGTCCTGGCCAGCCATGCCGCTGCTTTGTCCCAAATGCCGGATTCCGGACTGGGCCTGCGCCGATGTCAGGGCCATCGGGCCGTTCAAACAGCCGCTCTCTGATGCCATCCACCTGCTGAAATACTCGGACAGGCGCTCGGTGGTCAAAAGGCTGTCTCTTTACCTGGAGCAGTCCCTGGCCGGAGTCGGGCAGTACCAGGCCGCCGATCTGATCCTGGCGGTGCCGCTGCACCCGGCCCGGAAACGGGAGCGGGGCTACAACCAGGCACAGCTTCTGGCCCAGGTTCTGGGAAAACTTTTAAACAAGCCCTGTCCCGAAAACATCGTCTCCCGGGCCAGACACACCCAGACCCAGACCAAACTGAACAAGCAGCAGCGGCTGGAGAACGTGAAGGACATTTTCACCGTAAAAAAACCGGAACTGGTCAAAGGCAAGAGCGTGATCCTGATAGACGATGTGCTGACCACCGGGGCCACCATCGGCTCCTGCGCCGGAAAACTGCTGGAGGCCGGGGCCTCCAAAGTACTGGCCCTGACCGCGGCGGCCGCTCCGTTAGATTAAGAGCCTTTTATCCACAGATTAACGCAGATTATAACAATTACTTTCCGCCTAATTGTTTGTTTCAACATGAGAAAATCTGTGATAATCTGTGAAAATCTGCGGATTATAATTTCCCGGGGAGTCATATAAATTCACTGCCGATTTTTATTGACATAAGCCCTTGGTAGTGTTAAACTAAAAGGCTGTTAAAATCGTCATTAATTCCATGAAAACACTTAGGAGAATACATGTCTGATATCTCCGTTCTGCAGAAACACCGGGCCGGTTACCGGCCCAAACTGCCATCAATCTTCATCAAGAACGGCCCCCGGTTAAGGGCTGTTGAAACAGGCGAGCCGGGGCCCAAACACGAGATCATTGACGGCGCTTTTCCCAAAACATCAGCCTTCAAGGCTGTGGTGTTCGAGCCGGACCAAAAGCGCCAATACAAGCCCCTGAACGTGGGGGTGATCTTCTCCGGGGGCCAGGCCCCGGGCGGGCATAATGTGCTGGCCGGGCTGTTCGATTGTTTGACCGCCATCAACCCCCAAAGCCGGCTTTACGGATTCCTGGGCGGCAGCAGCGGCCTGGTGGACAACAAATACCAGCTGCTGACCTCCGATCTGATCGACGAATACCGCAACACCGGGGGCTTTGATCTGATCCTCACCGGGCGCACCAAGCTGGACAAGGAGGAGCAGTTCGTAAAGGTGGCCCAAAACTGCAGGGAACTGGGGATCACCGGGCTGGTGATAGTGGGCGGCGACGACTCCAACACCAACGCTTGCATGCTGGCCGAATATTTTCTGCAGAACGAGGCCGAGATCAGCGTGGCCGGCTGTCCCAAGACCATAGACGGCGACCTGAAGAACGAACAGATAGAGATATCCTTCGGCTTCGACACCGCCACCAAGGTCTACACCGAACTGCTGGGGAACATCCTGCGGGACTGCAACTCGGCCCAAAAGTACTGGCACTTCGTGCGGGTGATGGGCCGCTCGGCCTCGCACATCGCGCTGGAATGCGCCCTGCAGTGCCATCCCAACCTGACCATCATCTCCGAGGAAGTGGCGGCCAAAGCCTACAGCCTGAAGCAGATAGTGGAGCAGATCGCCAGCCTGATCAAGGCCCGGTCCGAAGAGAAGATGAATTTCGGGGTGGTGGTGGTGCCGGAAGGGCTGATCGAATTCATCCCCGAGATCAAAATTCTGATCACCGAGCTTAACGAGATACTTTCGGGGCATCAAGACTACTTCAATTCCCTGCCCAGCACCAAGGACAAACAGCAGTTCCTGAACAGCAAGCTGTCGCCGGCTTCGGCCCAGGCCTACGGCCAGCTGCCGGATGAACTGCAGTGGGAGCTGTTGGTGGACCGGGATCCCCACGGCAACGTCCAGGTCTCCAAGATCGAGACCGAGAAACTGCTGATAGACATGGTGGGCGACCTGTTAAGGGAATGGAAGGCCGAAGAGAAGTACAACGGCAGATACGCGGCCCAGAACCATTTCTTCGGCTACGAGGGCCGCTGCGCCGCGCCGTCCAACTTTGACGCCGACTATGCCTACAGCCTGGGCTACACCGCCGGGGCGCTGCTGGCCGCGGAGAAGACCGGATACATCGCCACGGTCAGGAACCTGATGAAACCTTCCTCCGAATGGGTTCCGGGCGGCCAACCCCTGGCCGGAATGATGACGGTGGAGCGGCGCCAGGGCAGGGATGTGCCGGTGATCAAAAAGGCTCTGGTGGAGCTGGAGGGCAAGCCGTTCAAGGTCTTCGCCCAGCAGCGCGACAAATGGATGATGTCAACCGACTATCTGTACCCCGGACCGATCCAGTATTTCGGCCCGGAGGAGGTCTGCGACCGGACCACTTTGACCCTGGTGCTGGAGCAGGGACAGGACATCCTGGACGCCCTGTCCACGGTGGGCGCCTTAAAGACCAGCGATTTCTTCAGCCGGCTGTCCCCGGATTCGCTGACCCGGCTGCTGGGAATGGTCCAGCATCTGGAGGTGAGGCCCGGGCAGGTGGTGATCCGCCGGGGCGAGATCGGGCAGTGTTTTTACGTGGTGATGGAGGGCGAGCTGGAAGTGCTGGGCGGAGATGATTCGTCAATTGTGGCCACGCTTAAGAAAGGCGACCCCTTCGGGGAGATCGCCCTGCTGGCCGACGTGCCCCGCACCGCCACGGTGGCGGCCAAGACCGAGGGGGATCTGATATTCATCAACAATTATGATT
Organism: candidate division TA06 bacterium; assembly: GCA_016235665.1. Lineage (NCBI taxonomy): Bacteria > candidate division TA06 bacterium. Next base: position 90,977 of record JACRJI010000013.1, read on the forward strand.
TCAAGGAATTTCTGGCCGAGCACAAGGAGCTGGAGCAGCAGCTGTCAGCGCTGAGCCAGGCCAGGCTGGCGGAGCTGAAGGAGAAGGGGAACTAGGTTAAACCCAACTCAACCCCTACACCCCTTCTCTTGTTAAGAGAAGGGGACGGGGGATGAGTTCGGTCCAAAGGAGAAGGTTATGGCCAAATTACCAAAATGGCGGGGCCGGACCCTTAAAGTGATCGGGTGGATGTGCCTGATCCCTATCTGCCTGGTGGTGCTGGCTTTCCTGATAGGATGGGTCGGGGATCTGACAGCTACAGCAAAATGGGAGGCCGGGCGCCAGCGAGCTTTGGAAAGGGTCCAAAAAGCCAAGACTGCCGAGTTCCAGAGTGGTTATGATTTTGCGGTCATCAAGGCCAACGCCTGGGATTATTATCTTAATGCATCCGGATCGCTGGACAGCCTGGACAACCGGAAATTGGACAGCCTGGTCTTCAAAACCTTGGACATCAAGGAAGCAAACCGGCTTTTATCAAAATACAAAAGGGAAATTACCCTCTGGGATTCCGGGGCCTGCAGCCGCTATTGCCGCACCAACGTGGAATACGAAAAGGGCTACAACGCTCCCATTCCAAATTACATAGCCCTTCAGAAAATGCTTAAATTGGCACTGCTCAAGGGCAGACTTGAAGTGGCTTCGGGCCAGACTCGGCAGGGGGCGCTCACTTATTCCAAAGCCCTTAAGACGGCCATGGACTTTTCGGGGGGCAGTATGCTGACAATAAGCAGAATGGTGGGAATAGTAGCAGGCAGGCATGCCAATAGGATGATCGCCGGAGACATTGGTCGGTTTGATTCAAAATCATTGCTACTTATGCAAGAAACGCTGGAGAATACGGAAAAGTCATGGCCGCCTATCCATCCGACCATTGACATGGAAGCTATTAGCATTTATTTTGCAGCAGACGGACAGGATGCAGTGGCCTTCATAGAAGGCGGTGCCGATGGTAAAGTGAACGCAAATCCTATAGTAAGGATCGTGCGCCGGGCAGGTTACGCAATGCTTTGCTGGAAGCAATATTTTTCAGTCAAACGCAACCTGATGAACTTTTCCGGCATACTGCAGCAGGTGGCTGATGAAACGAGCAGGTCCCGGAGTGGACTATGGTCAACCCTGGAGCCGCTCCTTAAGCGGAATCAGGAGGGCATCAGTAAAAAAGCCAAGGGTGATGTATTTTTATCCATAGCCATGCCTAACCATACTATTTTCTTTTCACGTGAATTTGAACTGAGGATGGGTCTCAGGGTGTTAAAGGATGCTTTGATATTAAGGGAATACAGTCTGAAAAATGGCAAATATCCAGCCGATCTGTACCAAGCGGTCAAAGACAGCCCAGAGTACAACGACATTGCCAACGGCCTTCCACTAAGGTATGTTATCAATCAAGACAAGTCAGTTTTGCTTTACAGCGTAGGCCTTAATTTGAAGAATGACGAAGGGAAAAACTTTGTACTTTCGGAGGGCATAACCAGGAGCACGGATAATGAAGATAGGGATGATATCGGAATAAAGTTAGAGTAAGGAGGATTCCATGGTCAAAAAGGTCATAATCCCGGCGCTTTTACTGCTGGCGCTGGCCGGCGCCGCCGCCGCCCAGCAGATCATAGCCGACCATAACGCCGTCGCCGCCTATGCCGGCATTCCCCAGCAGTACATCGACAGCGTCAAGACCTGGTGGGTGACCGTGCCCGGCGAGTCGCACTCGTCCGGCTACCGCATCGGGCTGGCCCTGCTGGAGGCCGCCGAGCCGCGCTACGCGGTCAACATCCGGGAGAGCGGCACCCCGGACAGCCTGCCCGCCGGGGAACTGCGGTTCAGCCGGGCCAGCTGGGGGGACCTGGGATCATCCAGCGGATGGCGCTACGGCTACGGCGAGGAGGACTGGTACACCAGCCAGACCGCGGTCGCCCGCACTGCGGCCGGTATCCGCTACTGCAACACCAACGGCAGGCCCTTGCACGCCACGGGATTCGGCTGGTGCTGGGACATGACATGGATAAACGCGCCGGGCGGCACGGAGGATCCAGTTTATCAGGTGCGCTGGGCGGGTTCATCCGAGGGCGGGCCGCAAGGCAGCCTGCGTTGGGGGCTTGATGCCGGCGATTCAGCTCTCACCGGAAACAGCATCTGCATGGACACATACCTGGCGGCGACACAGCTTTACATCGATTCCTGTCATGTCAACGGCTGGCCCACCACGGTATTCTACACCACCGGGCCGGTAGACGGCAACGACAACAATGAGAACGGTTACCAGCGCGAGATAAAGCATCAATATCTGAGGGACTACGTGCAACAGGACTCCACCCGGGTGCTGTTCGACTATGCCGACATTCTGTGCTGGGGGAACGACAGCAGCCAGCACATCGCCACCTGGAACGATAGCGGTACGCCCAGGAACTACCCCCAGATCCACGCCGACAACATGCTGGACACCAACGGCTCCTACACCGAGGACGGGGACCACATCGGGCAGAGGGGTTCCATCCGGCTGGCCAAGGCCATGTGGTGGATGCTGGCACGGCTGGCTGGCTGGGACGGAACGCCGTCGGGCGTCACGGCAAATATCAATGTTCTTAATGACGACCCCGGACTGCGGTTGTCGGTTCAGCCCAACCCGTTCCGGGGACAGACCGTCATCAGTTACATCCTTCCCCGGGCTGGCGAGGTCGAGCTGGCAATCTACAACAGCCTGGGGCAGAGGGTCCGTACTCTGGTGAGTTCACGGCAGGAACAGGGGACGCATACCGTAACACTCGGATACAACGACAATCCCGCCGGCGTTTATTTCTGCCGGCTGCGCGGCGGCGGAGCCGTCAAGACCAGCAGAATGGTGCTAATGAAATAACCAATACCGGTCTGTTCAATAAATACTAAGAGGAGATCACAATGCCGCTAGTCGGAACCCGCGAGATGTTCAACAAGGCCTATGAAGGGGGCTATGCCATCGGGGCCTTCAACGTCAACAACATGGAACTGCTCCAGGCCATCGCCGACGCCGGGCACGAGGAAAGATCCCCGCTGATACTGCAGGTGTCCTCCGGGGCACGCAAGTACGCCCGGCGGGAGTATCTGACCCACCTGGTGAAAGCCGCGGTGGAGACCTACCCCGACTTGCCCATTGCTTTGCACCTGGACCACGGCGACAGCTTTGAGCTGTGCAAGGCCTGCGTGGACGACGGCTTTTCCTCGGTGATGATCGACGCCTCGCATTTCGGCTTCGAGGAGAATGTCCACATCACCAAGCAGGTGGTGGAATACGCCCACGCCCGCAACGTGCCGGTGGAGGCCGAGCTGGGCAAGCTGACCTCGACCTCGGACGAGCCCGGCGCCAAGGAATCCGTTTACACCGACCCCGACGAGGCCAAGCGGTTCGTGGAACTGACCGGATGCGATTCCCTGGCCATCTCCATCGGAACCTCGCACGGAGCCTACAAGTTCAAGGGCGAGCCGACCCTGGATTTCGAACGTTTGGAAAAGATCCAGAAACTGCTGCCGGGATTTCCCATCGTGCTGCACGGGGCCTCCTCGGTCCCCAAGGACTTGGTGGAGACCTGCAACAAGTACGGCGGACAGCTGCCGGGAACCCGGGGCGTGCCGGAGGAGTTTTTGGCCCGGGCAGCCAAGATGGCGGTCTGCAAGATCAACGTGGACACCGACCTCCGCATAACACTGACCGGAGCCATCAGAAAAGTCTTCGCCGAGAGCCCGGGTGAGTTCGATCCCCGCAAGTACCTGGGCCCGGCCCGGGACGCGGTAAAAGAAGTGGTCAAGGGCAAGGTGAAGCTTTTCGGCTGCGCGGGCAAGGCCTAACCTACTGGCATCAATCCTTAGCCCAGCCCTTAAGGACTGGGCTAAAGATGAGTCATACGGTAAATTGAACAAGGAGGTGTATCATGGCTGTGATCACGATCTCCAAACAGCATGGGGCCGGGGGCAAGGAGATCGCCCTGGCCCTGGCCCGGAGCTTAAGCTGCGAAGTGGTGGACAAGTCGCTGATCATCAAAGTGGCCCAGCAGGCCCGGGTGGGAACCGACCGGGTGGAGAACTTTGACCAGGAGCATTACAGTTCCATCGACAAATATTTGAGCGGGATATTCCTGGCCAACCCGGCCTTGTTCGGTCCTGGCAGTTTTGATTTCCCCGTCACCAGTTCCGCCGGGCTGATGGCCGACCAGGAATTCTTCAACGCCCAAAAATACCTGACACTGACCCAGGCTTTGATCAAAGAGCTTTACCAGAAGGGCAACGTGGTCTTGGTGGGGCGGGGCGGGCAGGTGCTGCTGGCCGATAAGCCGGACTGCCTTCACCTCAGGCTGTGTGCCCCGCTGGAATACCGGATCAAGCGGGTGATGGAGAAGGCCGGGGTCAGTGAGAAGGAGGCCGGGGAGAAGATCCACTCCCGCGACAGATCCCGGGCCTCTTACATCAGGGATTATTACCAGAAGGACTGGAACGACCCGGGGCTGTATCATCTGACTATCAACACCCAGTTGGTCCCGGTCGAGACCATCATCACGCTGGTTAGGCAAATGATAAACAACAAACTTTAATAGTTATCTTACTTAGGAGCTTTTATCCGCAGATTAACGCAGATCATAGCGAATCATTTTGTGCTTATAATAATATCCCTATTTAGAAATATCTGTGTAAATCTGTGAAATCTTTGGATAGAAAAGGTTTTGGTGTGTATTCCTGAAATAGTTAGATTGACAACAAATCTAAATAATAAAATATAACTAAAGGAGCGACCTGTCATGAGTGTAAAAATCGGAATCAACGGGTTCGGCCGGATCGGCCGCCTGGTCATCAGCGCCATGGCGGAGCAGAAGATACTGGGCAATCCCCTGGACATTGTGGCGGTGGTTGACGTTTCCACCGACGCCAGGTATTTTGCCTACCAGCTGAAATACGACTCGGTCCACGGAAAATTCCCCGGGCAGGTGAGCACCGAGAAGAGCGAGCCATCCTTGGCCGAGGACGATGTGCTGGTGGTCAACGGCCACAAGATCAAATGCATCATGGCCACCAAGGACCCCGCCCAGCTGCCCTGGAAGGCTTTGGGGGTGGAGCTGGTGATAGAGGCCACCGGTCTGTTCACCCATTCCGACAAGGCGGCAGGCCACCTGACGGCCGGCGCGAAGAAAGTGCTGATCACCGCCCCCGGCAAGGGCGAGGTCAAGACCATAGTGCTGGGCGTCAACCAGCAGGAGTACGACCCGGCCAAGCACCACATCGTCTCCAACGCCTCCTGCACCACCAACTGCCTGGCTCCGGTGGTCCATGTGCTGCTCAAAGAGGGGATCGGCATCGAGACCGGCCTGATGACCACCATCCATTCCTACACCGCCACCCAGAAGACGGTGGTCGGGCCGTCCAAGAAGGACTGGCGGGGCGGCCGGGCCGCGGCCATCAACATCATACCCAGCACCACCGGGGCGGCCAAGGCGGTGGGCGAAGTATTGCTGGCCACCAAGGGCAAGCTGACCGGGATGTCCTTCCGTGTGCCGACTGCCGATGTCTCGGTGGTGGACCTGACCTTCCGTTCCGAGAAGGAGACCTCCATTGAAACCATTGACGCCCTGCTGAAGAAGGCCTCCGAGACCTATCTTAAGGGTTACCTGGGATACGCCAACGAGGAGATGGTCTCCACCGATTTCATCCACGACCAGAGGTCATCCATCTACGATTCCCTGGCCACTTTGGAGAACAACCTGAAGGGCGAAAAGCGGTTCTTCAAGATAGTCAGCTGGTACGACAATGAATGGGGCTATTCGCACCGGATAGCCGAGCTGACCAAACTGATGGCGGAGAAGATGTAGTCCGTCACGTTCATAGCCCAGCCCTTAAGGGCTGGGCTATGAATAACATTTCCTACTGGTGATTTTCAATGTCAGAAAATTGATGAAAAAACTCCTCACAATAGTTCTATTTTTTGCGATAGCCTTTAACCTGGCACATGCCCAGAAACTGCTGGTGGTCCAGACCAACGCCACCAACGGCTATCTCTATCCCTGCCACTGCCCCAAGGAACCCAAGGGCGGGCTGGCCAGGCGTTTCACCCTGATCAAAAAGCTGGCCCAGGGCCAGCCCCAATTCCTGCTGCTGGACTCCGGCGACCTGCTGGGGATAGATTCCGATTACAAGGGCGATTCCCTGATGTTCGCGGCCTACCGGGCCATGAAATACGACGCCCTGGCGCCTGGGGACCAGGAATTTGCCCGGGGTATCAACAATTTCCTTAAACTGCAAAAGGAATTCGACCTGCCGTTCGTGGCGGCCAATCTTTTTTACCAGGGAAGTCTTTTAACTGCGCCCTATAGTACCGTTGAACTGAGATCGCTGAAAATGAAGGCGGCCCTGATCGGACTGATATCGCCCGATGCCTTCAGATACTATCCCCAGGACAGCCTGCAGGGGCTGGAGATCAAGGCCCCGGATGCCATCCTGCAATCAATATTGGACAGCCTGAAGGGCCGGGCCGATATATTCATCCTGGTCTCGCACCTGGGGTATGAACAGGAGATCGAGATCGCCAGAAAATTCCCCCAATTGACCCTGATCGTGGGCGGCCACACCCAGACCGAGCTGAAGACGGCCGACCTTTCGGCCGGGGTGCCGATCATAGAGGCCGGTGCCTCGGCCAAGAGCCTCAGCTATGCCTGGCTCCAAAAGCAGGGCGGCCAATGGAAGCACCAAAGTTCCCGGATGGAGGGCATCGTCTCGGATCTGGCAGACGACCCAAAGATCGTTTCCGTGGTGGGCGCCGGGCCGCAATCAAAGCCGGTCAATGCCAACCCCATTCCCGGCGACACCAGATTGCAGGTGCAGCTCTTTGTGGCCCGGGACTGCCCGGACTGCGCCCAGCTTAAGAAAGGCCTGTTCTTAAAACTATCACAGGATCATCAGGGCCAAATGGCCATGGTCTATCACGAGGTGGACAACCCGGCCGAATACCAGGCCCTGCTGAATTACGAGAAACAGCTGAACGACCGGAACAACCAGATCCCGGCGGCAGTGATAGGGAACAGGATACTGGGCGGGGTGGAGGAGATAGAGAAGGATCTGGAACGGCTGATCAAGGAAGCGCTGGCTAACAAGGCGATAGAGAAGCCGAAATCCAATAACCCGGCAACGCTTGATAAGCAAGGCAAGCGGGCCGAAAAGACGATTGAAACGGAGGCTGTTGATAGTATATATCTGGCCTTCGTGTCCAATGCCCGGTGCCAGAAGTGCAGCCGGGCCGAGTACATGCTGAAGGCGCTGAAAGAGCAGTACCCGAATCTGAAGGTGGAAAAGATAGACGTGGCCTCTGATTCGTCCAAACTTCTGGTCGAAGCTCTGGGGATAATGTACGGCCTGCCGGACAATAAGCGGATGATAGCCCCCTCGGCCTTTGTGGGCCGGGATTTTTTAATAGGTGACGAGATCAACGACCAAAGTCTTTTCGAGTTGCTGGTCAAATACAAGTCCGGCAGCGGCCGGGTTCCCTGGATAGAGGCTAAGGAATATCTGCCCCAGGCCAAGCAATCGGTGGTCAGCCGCTTTGCTTCCTTTGGCCTTTGGGGCGTGGCCGGGGCCGGCCTGCTGGATGGCATCAACCCCTGTTCCCTGGCGGTGCTGGTGTTCTTCATCTCCTACCTGGCCTTTGTGGGCCGAAAACGCTGGGAGATCCTGGCGGTGGGCCTGGCCTATACTTTTGCCGATTTCCTGGTCTACTTCCTGATCGGTGTGGGCAGTCTGTCGTTTCTGATGACATTGAAAGCCCTGCCGCTTTTCAGCAGGATATTTTACTGGCTGGCTGTCATCGCCGGGCTGGTGCTGGCCTTCTACAATCTGAAGGATTATTTCAAGGCCAGGAAGGGCGACCTTTCCGGGATGGACCTGCAGCTTTCCACCGCCGCCAAACAACGGATCCACAAGGTCATCCGGGAAAAGATGGGTGCCGGGAGCCTGATCGGCGGGGCCTTTATGGTGGGGCTGGTCACATCCGTCCTGGAATTCGCCTGCACCGGCCAGGTTTACCTGCCCACCATAGCCTTTGTTTCCCAGATTGCCACACACAGATACCAGGCCTACGGGTATCTTCTGCTATACAACCTGATGTTCGAAGTGCCGATGATCATCACCTTCGTCATCGCCTTCTGGGGTGTGTCATCCAAGCGGATCGCCGGATGGGCCCAGTCCTCGGTGGCCGGGGTGAAGCTGTTGACGGCGCTGTTGTTTCTGGGGATGAGCGCGGCGCTGTTGTACATACTGGTAAAGTAGACCTCTCCCTTAATCCCTCTCCTGGCAGGAGAGGGTCAATAAATGGTAACTATTAACCGATAATGTCATTCTGAGCAGAGCTGCCCGCCGTACAAATCGAAGAATCCTTCAATTTGTTGGGCAAGGTGGCATTCTCAGGATGACAGAAAAAAGCATCATGAACATCAAAGCACATTTTCAAAAAGATTGGATCTACTACCTGGCCCTGGGAATGGCAATTATCTCCGTGGCCATAGACCTGTACCGCCCGAACATGGCGCCGATGCTGGCTGCGGTGCTGGTGTTCTCGGCAATACTGGGCTGGCTGAATGTCATCGCCCCCAACAAGGCGGCGGCGGCCCTGGGATTCTGGATCCTGGCGGTCTATGTGGCCCTGGCCCTGCTGGAGATGATCCCGGCGACGAAGCAGAACATCTTTTCCTCGGCGCTTTCGTTTGTTCCGGCGTATCTGGGGGCGTACGGAGGGTGGTGGATAGGGACCAAGTTCAAACGAACTCAACCCCCGGCCCCTTCTCTTTAAAAGAGAAGGGGAGCAAGGGGATGAGTTCTGGAAGTAATGTATGAGCCTTAACATCAAAACAAAACTGGTGCCGCTGGCCAAAGCCCGTTGCCGTGAATTGCGCAAAAGGCAAACCAAGGCCGAAGAAATATTTTGGAATAAAGTAAGAAACAAACAATTTAAGGGGCTAAAGTTTTACCGGCAATATCCTTTGTTCTCGGATCTTCTTGGCAAGGAGACATTTTATATAGCGGATTATTACTGCCATACTAATCGTCTGGTGGTTGAATTAGATGGCAGAATTCACGAAAGGCAGAGGGAAAAGGATAGACTGCGGGATGAAGTAATTAACGACCTGGGATTAAAGGTTGTGAGAATAAAGAACAAAGATGTATTGGAAAACATCGAAGAAGTCATGAAATGCATTAGCTCTGTTTTGTGAAGCCGGTCCGAACTCAACCCCCAACCCCTTCTCTTGGAAAATAAATAAGAGAAGGGGGGCAGGCGGATAGATTGAGATGCTATTGTGCAAAGAACTAACCCAACCCCCGGCCCCTTCTCTTTAAAAGAGAAGGGGTGCAAGGGGATGAGTTCAAAATACGTAAATAGGAATTCTAATGACCAAACAGCTCAACATCGGTAAAGTAAGGATCGGCGGGGGCGCGCCGCTGGCACTGATCGCCGGGCCCTGCGTGATGGAGGACGAATCCGTGGTGTTGTCCACGGCCGAGGCAATAAAAAAGATCGCAGACAAGCTGAAGATAGGCCTGATCTTCAAGTCCTCCTACAAAAAAGACAACCGTTCCTCGGCCAAAAGCTACCAGGGCCCTGGGCTGGAGGCCGGATTGAAACTGCTGGAAAAGGTCAAGAAACAGTTCGACGTTCCGGTGCTCTCCGACGTTCACTATCCCGAGGAGGTGGGCCCGTCCGCCCAGGTGCTGGACGTGATCCAGATCCCGGCCTATCTCTGCATGCAGACCGAGCTGACATTAAAGGTCGCAAAAACTGGAAAGGTGGTAAATGTCAAGAAAGGCCAGTTCCTGGCCCCGGAGGACGTGGGGCACATTGTCAAGAAAATAGAGGAGACAGGGAACACCAACATTCTGCTGACCGAGCGCGGCAGCAGTTTTGGTTACCACAACCTGGTGGTGGATTACAAGGCCCTGCCCATTATGCGCTCTTTGGGCTATCCGGTGGTGTTCGACGTGACCCACACCATCCGCAAATACGGCAAGCCCTCCAGCGATCCCAAGGGCGGCAGTCCGGAGTTCATAGAACCCCTGGCCCGGGCCGGGGTGGCCTGCGGCTGCGACGCCATATTCATCGAGACCCATCCCAGGCCCTGCGAGGCCAAGTGCGACGCGGCCAGCATGCTGGAGCTGTCCAAGCTGGAGCAGCTGGTGGAGAGCTTGATGGAACTGGATGCAGTTACCAGAAAATATTCCGATTAGATCAATTCCTTAGCCCAGCCCTTAAGGACTGGGCTAAGGAAACGGAGCCAGAAAACCAGATAAAGGAGACCGCCATGAGAAAAGCTCTTATAACTCTCTGCGTATTGGTTACGGTATCATCTGCCTTTGCCCTGCAGGTCATCGAGCACAAGGCTTCCATCACCCAGGCCGTGGTCTACAACGACCGGGTGGAGGTCATCCGCAGTTACAAGAACACCTACCAACCCGGCGAATACCAGGTGAAACTGCTGGACCTGCCTTCGGCGCTGGACGACAACTCGGTGCGGGCCTCGGGGCAGGGCACGGCCGGGGTCAAGATCAACGCGGTAAAAATTGAATCCGTTTTTCTGGACACCACCACCAATCTGAAATACAAAGTGCTGGAGGATTCGGTGGACCAGCTTAAGGAACAGCTTAAGGTCTATGACGACAGGTTTTCCTTGTTGCAGAAAGAAGCCGATTACCTGGAAAAGATCAAGAACGCCAGCACTGCGGTCAGCGCCGGGCGCGAGGCCGAGAAACCCAAGACCCCCAGCGTGGCCGAGTGGATGAACCTTTATACTTTCTACGATGCCCGCTACGAGGCCATCAACAAGGAGATGCGGGGGATAGAAAAGAGCAAAAAATCCCTGCAGGCAAAACTGGACGCCCTGCAGAAAAGGCTGAACAAGATCGCCGGTACGGCCAATCTGACCAAGAAGAATGTCACCATCAATTTTCGGGTGCTGGAGCCAGGAACTCTTAACTTGAATCTGAGTTATATGATGATGGGCGCTTCCTGGCATCCCCAGTACGACATTAGGGTTTCGCCGGAAGACAAGAAGGTGGAGTTCACTTATTACGGAGTGATCTACCAGAACACCGGAGAAGATTGGAAGGACGTCAGGGTCACATTGTCCACCGCCCAGCCATCGGTCTCGGGCTCCATGCCGGCGCTTTTGCCCTGGTATGTGGATGTTTACCAGCGGTATTACCAGAAGGGAGCCGCCGCCAAGAAGGCGCAGATGAACGTCAGTTACGGAGCGCAGATGAACCAAGCTCCCGCTCCGGCAATGGAGCAGGAGGCGTTCAAAGATGACTACGGAGCAGCGATGTCGGGGGTGATCAATGCTTCGGTGACGACATCTGAAGTCGAGTTCTCCGGCACCTCCTACGTCTTCGTGACCCCCGGCGAGAACAACATCCCCTCGGACGGCGAGCCCCACAAGATCCCCATTGCCTTCGAGACCCTGGACGCCGAGTTCGAGTACTCGGCCGCCCCGCGGCTCAAGCAGTACGCCTATCTCAAGGGCAAGGTCAAGAACACCACCGAGTATCCCTTCATTGCCGGGGACATCAACGTTTTCTTCGGCAACAATTTCGTGGGCACCTCGTCCATCAACTCCATCATCCCCTCGGAGAAATTCGACGTCTCGCTGGGCATAGACGAAGGTCTAAAAGTAACCCGGCAGAAGGTGAAGGACCTGACCGAGGGAACCAAGAAGATCAAGCGGACCTACGGTTACAAGATAACGGTGAAGAATCTGAAGAAGGACAAGAACATCATCACCGTCAACGAGCAGTACCCGGTCTCCAAGAACGACAAGATCAAGGTGAAATTAGTGTCGCCCAAGTTCGATTCCCCCGAGTCCGAGTTCGGGGTCAAGGAAAAGGCCAACGGGATGATCGAGTGGAAGTTCCAGATAGAGCCCCAGGGCAAGCAGGAGCTGGAACTGGAGTACATCATAGAATATTCCTCGGACACCGGCATACAGGGGCTTTAAACTATTGACCATCAAGACGGCAAGCCATATTTATAAAATAGGAAATGGGAAATAGGAAATCGCAGGTTGGGTCTTTGTGTCACTTCGACAAGCTCAGTGCCACGCTTTGTGATAAAAAATTCAACATGACGTGAGAGAAATGAACGCTAAAAAGTTAATTGCACTGGGCCGGAAGGCCGTCAAAGCCGAGGCCCTGGCCCTAAGCGAGATGGCGGGCCGGATGGGCCCCGAGTTCCCGCAGGCGGTGGAACTGCTGCTGGCGGCCAAGGGCAAGGTCATCATCACCGGGGTTGGCAAGTCGGGGCTGATCGGCCAGAAGATAGCGGCCACTCTGACCTCCACCGGCACGCCGTCCTTCTTCCTGCATCCCACCGACGCCCTGCACGGCGACCTGGGACTGGTCTCCAAGGGGGACGTGGCAGTGATCATCAGCAAGAGCGGCGGCACTGATGAGCTGTGCGAACTGCTGACCGTGCTGAAAAGGGTGGGGATCAAGATCATCGCGCTTTTGGGCAAGACCGACACGGCCCTGGCCGCTCAGTCCGACGTGGTGCTGGACGTCTCGGTAAAAGAAGAGGCCTGCCCCCACGACCTGGTGCCCACCAGCAGCACCACCGCCGCCCTGGCCATGGGCGACGCTTTGGCCGTGGCCTTATTGGATCAGCGAAACTTCACCCCCGAGGACTTTGCCTGCTTTCATCCCGGCGGGGGGCTGGGCAAGAAACTTCTGCTGCGAGTCTCCGACCTGATGCAGTCCGGCAAGGACGTTCCCATAGTCGTGCAAAGCGCCACCATGAAGGATGTGATCCTGGAGATGACCGCCAAACGGGGCGTGACTTCGGTGGTGGACGAGAAGGGAAGCATCATCGGCATCCTGACCGACGGCGACCTGAAAAGACTGCTGACCAAGTCCCAGGATATCTTCTCGCTTAAGGTGGACGAGGTGATGAACAGGAACCCCAAGACCGTGGACCAGGGCCAGCTGGCGGTAAAGGCCGCCAAGATGATGGAGGATTTTAGGGTGACCTCGCTGTTGGTGGCCGACAAGGAGAAAAAGCCGGTGGGGATAATACATCTGCATGACATCATGCAGGCGGGAGTGCTGTAACAGGGAACAGATTATTGGGACTTGATAACTGGGAATAGATAATTGGGGGGAATTCGGGGAAAGATGATAAAAATAGTTGAAAATGCAATTACCAAAGCTGAACTAACGGAGATGGGTAAAATAATGTTCGGCAACATGGTCAAAGCAGTGGTCGATGTGGAACTAGGAATCATGGCCGTTGGCGGCGAGCTTCATTCCGACGAAGAGGGAGTGTTGTTGCAAAACGGCTCTGTTCAAAGGAATCTTTGGGGCATAAACATATTCCCCGAAGTGGATGGTCCTGATTGGATAGAGTTCGATTCTATGATCAACTTAAGGCCAACCCATAACAATCTCAGCCGCGGGGTTGATGACAAGGAAACTCAGGGGAAAATAATAAAAATCGTTTCAGGCTTGGTGCAATAATGGAATACCAGCACAAAGAACTGGCGGCCGGAAGGTGGTTCACCCTAAGCTTCATGGAACAGATGGCTAATATAGGCAGCGAGGTGGAACGGGCCATAAAGTGGAAGAATAAGAATAATCCAGAATACAGCAAGGCCGCCATCAATCGCGGTTTGGAACTATTGGAGTTGACCAAGACCGATACCCGTAATGTGAACCGGTTGAAGGAACTGGCCCGGCTTTACGAGGTGCTGGTGGATTATTTTTATTTCAGCAATCAGTATTCTTCTTCTGACGAATTGTGGCACAAGTATTTTTATGCCTTTAACTATGCGGCCCGGGTGAATAAGTAATAAGGATTAATAAATATGAACTACTTACCATTAATATTCACAATCATAGTCCTTGTTAGTTACGAAAGTAACCCTATCAAGGGCAGAGGAAAGATAATAATAAGCGAAACCAAATGTGCTAAGATTAATAAAACGAAAAAAATTGAAACAACAAGTCAATATAAAGTAGAGACAATATATGGGGGACCAAATGAAACAGAAATGCAAGCGCACTTGTTTTTACTAATAGATTCAGCAGGTGCCCTTGTAGACAGTATTGAGTTGACGCATTGTTATATTCATGATGGTAAAAAACCAATCTATATGTTTTATTGTACAGAATATTTAATATTTGAAGATTGTCAAAAATACCCAAGTAAAATAAAAATTCTTAACCTGAAAAGCTTGAAAATCATTTATGAGCAAAGTGGTTTTCTGCAAAACATAAAAAAAGGAAAAAGTACTTTAAACCCAATTGATAAAAGTGATGACTTATTATTGTTCTTTTCAACAAAAGCGAAAACATATGATACTTTTTATGTGAATAAGCTTGAATTAAAAACGTTTAATTGTTCTATTATAGATACTATTATAACATCTGGGGACCCATTATCTGGAGTACCATATATTACAGAGATGGATACAGTGGAGAATATGATAAGAATTGAATATCGATCAAAAAATCGAGAAGGCAGTAAACTATTAATTTTAAAATATAATTAACCCAAATTTATGCATATAAAGTAAATATTTTGGTATATTTTTTGCATAGTATGCTTGACAACAAAAACAAATGCTCATAAGCCAAGTAAAATCAACATAATACCAACAAGGCGCAATTCGCAAAAATGCCCCCCGCCAAAGGCGGGGGGCATTTTTAGTCTTGCAAAGAACGGTTTATTGTGGTAAATTATTAAAGTGAATAAAACAATCCGCCGGCAGTTCAAATACCTGCTGGTCAGACTTTTATTAAAGACCTTTTTGGTCCTGCCCCGGTCCTTTTGCCTGTGGCTGGCCAGATCTTTGGCGCCTGCGGCCTGGTATTTTTTGCCCAAGGAACGAGGCAAGGTGCTGTTCAACCTAAGGCTGATCTTTCCGGAACACAAAGACCACAAAGCCCTGGGCCTGGAGATCTACCGGAACCTGGCGCTGAATGCGGTGGACACCGTTAAAGTATCCGGGCTTCCGCTGGAGGAACTGGACCGGCTGGTAAAGGTCCACGGTCTGGAGCATTTCGACGCCGCCTACAAGACCGGCCGGGGGCTGGTGGCCATCACCGGGCATATCGGCTGCTGGGAACTGATGCCGGTCTGGTTCTCCCGGCATGGTTACAAGATCAGCGTCATCGGCAAGCGGATGTACGACCCCCGGATGGACGACATAGTGCTGAAAATGAGGAGCGGGCAGGGGATCAAGGTGATAGACCGGGACACCGGGGCCAAGGAGGCGCTTAGGGCCCTGCATTCCGGCCATGCCCTGGGGATATTGATAGACCAGGACACCCGGGTCTCCAGCGTCAACGCGGAGTTCTTCGGCCATCTGGCCAAGACGCCCACCGGGGCGGCGGCCCTGGCGGCCCGGGCCGCCGCGGCTGTGATCCCGATGGCCATCCAACGCGACAAAGAGGGGATACATCATCTGTACGTCAGGCCGCCGCTGCCTCAATCACAATTAACCGACAAGGAAGCCCGGCTGAAAGAGGACGTGCAGCGGCAGACCTCGGCCTTGGAAGATCTGATCAAGCAGGACATAACCCAGTGGGTGTGGATGCACCTGCGCTGGCTGGAGAAGCCAAAAGCTTGAAGAAAAATTAACCACAGAAAGCACAAAAACACAAATCAACCACGTTTAACGTTATTACGTAGTAACGTTATAACGATTTATGTGCCTTTTTGTGGCAAAGGTTAAAAAAGAAATGAAAAAAAAATACATATATACTGCCCTTGTCCTTGTACTTTTAACCGGGTGCAAGAAGGAACAGGCTTCCCAGCCGGCGGTGGAGCCTGCTTTTTCCCCGTCCCAGACCATCCAGGGTTTCAAACTGACCGAGACCCAGGCTGGCCTGAGGGTTTGGGTGCTGGTGGCCGACCAGGCCAACACCTTCAACGAACAGCATCTGGTGGAGATGTTCAAACTGAAGATCGATTTTTACCGCAAGGCCGGGGATTCCATCAGCGCCAACCTGACCGCCGATTCCGGCAAGATCAACACGGACAGCCGCAACATGGAGACCCGCCGGAACGTGGTGCTGACCACCAAGGACGGGATGAAACTTTTGACCGATTATCTGGACTGGAGCAACCAGGACCGGCGCTTTACCACCGAGTCCAAGGTCCGGCTGGAGAAGGACGGAGACTGGCTGGAAGGCGAGGGCATGAGCGCCAGCCCCGACCTTAAGGAGATCGAGCTCAAGCGCAATGTCCGGGGCAAGAAGGAACTGCTGACCGGGCTGGAGGGGATCCAGTGATCTTCCCAGTCCTGCTGCTTTTGGCCGGACTGGGAGCGGCTCCCCAGCCGCTGGCCGACACCACCCAGCCCTACGTGCTTTCGGCCGGCAACATGAAGATCCAGCAACTGGGCCAGGACAAGATCACCTGGCTTTACGGCCAGGTGGAGATCATCCACGGCTCCACGATACTGAAGGGCGACACCGCCCGCATCTCCACCCTTACCGAAAAAGCCTCGGTCTGGGGCAGGGTCACCATCTACGACAAGACGGTGAAGATCACCGGACGCCGGGCCGACTACCTGAAACCCACCGGCCGGGCCAGCGTCTTTGGGCGGCCCCGCCTCAACGACGCCGGCTGGGACCTGACGGCCGACTCCCTGGCATATTCCCGGCCCCAGGCCAAAAGTTATGCCTACGGGCAGGTGGAGATGATTGACTCCTCACAGCACAACAAGCTTTACGGCGATTACGGCGAATACTGGCATGACCAGGGCTATGGGTTCGTCAGCGGCCGGGCCAGGATGGAATCCTACGACAAAAAGAACCGTGATAAGAAAAGCATGATCACATCCGGCAAAATGGAGGTCTTCCAGGCCAGCGGCCTGGCGGTGGCCGCCGACAGCGTCAGGTTCGCACAGGACAGCCTGTGGGCCGCCTGCGGCAAGATGACCTATTTCAAGACCGCCGGGCGGATGATGCTGGAGCAGGAGCCCTCGGTCTGGCGCCGGGACGCCCTGATCAGCGGCCGGCTGATGGAGCTGGACCTGAAGGGCGACACCCTGCGCCATGCCTGGGTGCGTGACTCGGCCGTGGTCCGCCAGTTCAACGAAGCCAGCCCCGACACCGACATCATCACCTGCGACAGCCTTAAGGCCGACTTTGACCAGGGCCAGATGTCCTACGTCCATGCCTGGGGCCGGGTGTGGTGCCAGTACCACCGGAGGCAGAAGGAAAACAGCAGCGGCCGGAACCTGGCCCAGGGACAGGAGATGGAATTCTTCATGAGCCAGGGGAAGACCCAGAGGATACTGATGAACAAAAAAGCCAAAGGCGCATATCACTCCAAGGAGGATGTAAAATGAGCGCCATGGGTCCGGGACTGAGGCAGGAACTGCGCCAGATGCTGGCGCCGGAGATGCTGCAGCTGTTGAAACTGCTGCAGCTGCCGACGCTGGAGCTTCAGCAATTGGTGCGCCAGGAGCTGGAGATCAACCCCCTGCTGGACGAGGTGATTGAGGAGACCCAGGAGGAGATCCAGGAAACTGAAGGCCTGAACTCGCTGGATTCCTTCCAGAAGACATCCAATGAGGAAGAACCGGAAACGCCGGACCGTCCCGACCAGTTGGATTGGGAAAACTATCTGCAGGAGGGCCTGGACAGCGGATACTATCCCGCCAACAAGGACAAATCCGAGGAGGACTCCCAGCCCTACGTGGTCACCCAGCAGAGCTTTCAGGATTATATCCTGTCCCAGCTTCGGATCTCCTTTGACAATCCCCGGGACCTGGAGATCGGAAATTACCTGATCGGGAACCTCAACGACGACGGTTACCTGACCATGGAGACGGCCGAGGTGGCCGCCGCTCTCCACTATTCTCTTGACGAGGTGGAAAGGGTGCTGGGACTGGTCCAGAACTTCGACCCGCCCGGCGTGGCCGCCCGGAACCTGAAGGAATGTTTGCTTATCCAGCTGAATCACCTGGGATACAAGGACAGTTTGGCCTGGAAGATGGTGGACCAGCACCTGGACGACATGGAGCGCCGCCGTTATCCGGCCATAGCCAAGACCCTGAAAGTGACAGAGGAGGAGGTGGCGGAGGCCCGGGATATCATCTCGGCCCTTTCTCCCAAACCCGGGGCCGGGCTGGGAAGCGATGAGACCCGTTACATCTTCCCCGACATCCTGATAGAAAAGCACGAAGGCGAATATGTGATCATCATCAATGACCGGGTGGTGCCCCGGGTGCGGGTGACCCCGGATTACAAAAAGATCCTGCAGCGTTCCAAGACAGCCAGGCCCGAGGAGCGGGACTACGTGGTCAAGCGGCTGGAGGCCGCCCGGTTCATAGTCCGGATGATAGAACAGCGCCGCCGCACCGTCCAAAAGATAATGCTGGCTATAGTGGACCGCCAGCGGGACTTTTTGGACCACGGCCTCCGGCACTTCAAGCCCTTGACCATGAAACAAGTGGCCGATGACATCGGAATGCACGAATCCACGGTCAGCCGGGCGGTCCACAACAAGTACGCCCTGACCCCCCACGGCATGTTCGCGGTAAGATACTTTTTCGGTGGAGGGATGAGCACCACCCAGGGCCAGGATTCGGTCAAGGCCATCAAGGACAAGGTGCTGGAGATGATCAAGAACGAAGACCCCAGATCGCCGTTGACCGACCAGGACATCACCGACGCATTGGCCAAGCAGGGCCTGAAGATCGCCCGGAGGACCATTGCCAAATACCGCCAGGAGGGGAACATCCAGCCGGCCAGCATCCGGAAGAACCCTTAGCCTCAGAAGTCAAGTTTCCTTTTACCAGCCGCAGATTACGCAGATGTTCGCAGATTTATTTTTAACGAATTAAAATTATGTTGTATGAAAAATTGTTAAATCTGTGTTAATTTGCGGAAATAAATGCTCCAAGAAGATTAAACAACATCATGCCGGATAACCAAAACTTAAAAAGACTGCCCCGGGCCTTCAAGCAAAGCCTGGTGCGGAACCCCGCCCAGGCCCTGGTCAACCAGGTGCTGTCTGAATGCAGGCTGGAGACGGTCTGCCGCGAGGCCCGCTGCCCCAACCGCAACCAGTGCTTTGCTTCTGGCACCGCCACCTTTCTGATCATGGGCGGGAGCTGCACCCGGGGCTGCCGCTTTTGCGCGGTGGGCAAGGGAGGCGCTATGCCACTGGACCAGGGGGAGCCCCAAAGGCTGGCCGAGGCGGTGAAAAAACTGGGGCTGAAATATGCGGTGATCACCTCGGTCACCCGGGACGATCTGGAGGACGGCGGGGCCGGGCATTTTGCCGAAACCGTCAAAGCCCTGCGCCGGGAGAACCCCGGGGTTCTGACCGAGATCCTGACCTCCGATTTCAACGGCCGGGAAGATTCCTGGAGGCAGGCGGCGGCCATCCGGCCCGAGGTCTTTAACCACAACCTGGAGACAGTACCCCGGCTCTACCCCATAGCCCGCCCCCAGGCCGATTACCGGCGGTCGCTGGACCTGATCAGCTACGCTGCCCGGGCCGGGCTGGTGGCAAAGTCCGGCCTGATGGTGGGGCTGGGCGAGGAAATGGCAGAGATCAAACAGGTGATGGCCGATCTTAAGCAAGCCGGCTGCCGGATTCTGACCGTGGGCCAGTACCTGGCCCCATCCCAGGAACATCTTCCGGTGGCAAGATTCTGGGAGGAATCCGAGTATCAGATGCTCAAATCATACGGCGAACAAATACTGGGGCTGGATGCGGTCGTGGCCGGGCCCGCCGTGCGCAGTTCCTATCTGGCATATCAAACTTATCAGACCATAACCAACATTAAACAGGAGGCACCGGCATGAAGATCAACATCACCGCCCGTCATTTTGAAGGCCTGACCGAAGGCCTGAAAAAAGAGGTCCAGTCCCGTCTTGAGCATCTGGAGCATTTCTTCCCCAGGATACTGGAGGCCCGGGCCATTCTGACCGAAGAAAAAAAGAGGATGACCGCCGAGGTCACCATCCATCTGCCGGCCGGCAAGCGTCTGATTGCCAAGGAGCAGGGTATGGACATGCGCCAGGCTTTGGATTTGGCGGTGAAGAAGATAGAGACCCAGGTCAAGAAAGTTAAGGAGCGCAAGGAGCACAAGGGCCGGGGGCTTAAAGGGCAGTAGGGCCCTTCCGGGCAGCCAGTATTCAGTAATCAGTATTCAGTAATTGCGAGGGTGACCATGAAGGAGATATCGGTACAGGAGGTGCTGAACGACCGGCAGGAATTCCTGCATCTTGAACTTTTGACCGGCCCGGCCGGGCTGGATCGCAAGATCATAATTGCCGACACCAATCGTCCGGGGCTGGCCCTTTCCGGCTACATGGGGTATTTCCTGTGGGAGCGGGTCCAGATAATCGGGATCACCGAGACCGGGTACCTGGAGACCCTGAAGCCGGACAAGCGCATCGAGGCTATCAAGCGGATTACCTCCTTTGAGCTGCCCTGTATCATCATCACCAAGGGGCTGGCCGCCCATCCCGAACTGCTGGCCACCTGCCTGGAACGCAAGATTCCCCTGCTACGCACCGGGCTGGACACCACAGACTTCATCCATAAGCTTTCCTCCTACATCGACAACAAGCTGGCCCCCACCACCACGGTCCACGGTACTTTGGTGGATGTCTACGGCCTGGGCCTGCTGTACACCGGCGACTCAGGCATCGGCAAGAGCGAATGCGCCCTGGACCTGGTGGAGCGGGGGCACCGGCTGGTGGCCGACGACGTGGTGGAGATCAAAAAGCGCGGCCAAAGCGTGCTGGTGGGCTACGGCAACAAGCTGCTGAGGCACAACATGGAGATCCGGGGCATCGGGATAATAGACCTGGCCACTATCTTCGGCATCCGGGCGGTGCGGATGCGCAAGCGGATAGAAGTGGAGATACGGCTGAAGCGCTGGAGCGACGACGAGGATTATGAGCGGGTGGGCCTGGACGAACAGCCCACCACCATCCTGGGGGTGGAGATCCCGCTGGTGACGGTGCCGGTGGTGCCGGGCAAGAACATCAGCGTCATCTCCGAAGTGATAGCCATGAACCAGCTTTTAAAGGCCTGCGGCTACCGGACACCGGAGGAGTTCAACAACCGTCTGCTGGAGTCCATGCAGAAGAAGTTCGAGGCCGCCAAGTTCGAGGAGGACGACCTGGAGTGAGACCTCACCCTCATTCCCTCTCCTAATGCTTTAGGAGAGGGAGGTAAGGGATAGGTCAATAACCATGCTGATACCGTGATCCCATAACCTGTAAACGGAGATATGATGAAGAGAAGTTCACTTGCCGCTGTCATCGGCCTATTCTTGACGTTGATTCTGACCGGCTGCGCAGTAAAGTCGGCAGGCCCAACCACCGGCTCGCTGTTAAGCGGGTCGAAGGCCACCCCGGCCACCCAGACCCAACCCGTCTATTCTTCGGTCCCGGCGCCCCAGGGCCCAAAACTTACCATCTCGGTGATGGACCTGAACGTCACCTCTGGCCTGTCGCCGCAGGAGGTGTCGATGCTGACCGACAAGCTGCTGAACGAGTTCGTGAACACCAAGTACTACAAGGTGGTGGAGCGCTCCAAGCGCGACGAGATCCTGAAGGAACAAGGGTTCCAGCAGAGCGGGGCCTGCGACCAGGGGGCCTGCCTGGTGGAGGCCGGACAGCTTTTAGGCGTGCAGAAAATGGTGGGCGGCACCATTGGCAAGCTGGGCGTGATGTACGTGGTGGAACTGCGGATCATGGACGTCAAGACCGGGGAGATAGACCAGGCCTTTTCCCGCAAGTACTCAGGGGACGTGTCCAATCTTTTGGACGCCATGCGCGAGGCGGCCGTGGTGTTCTCGGGCGGCACGGCGGTCCCGGCTTCTCAGACCGTTACCCCCAGCCAGACCGGCCAACCGCAGAAGAGAAGAAAATAGCTTAAGGAATGAACTCAACCCCCAACTCCTTCTCTTTGCTTCGATAAACACTTAGGCATAACTCAGTGCATCGCTCAGCACAAGTTCCAGAGAAGGGGAGTAAGGGGATGAGTTCCCAAATATATCAATCATCTATGTCCAAACTAAAATTCATATTAGGGGTTCACAACCACCAGTAGTTGAAAACACGAAGCAGGATAAACATGGAGAAAAACAATAAAAACGGCGCGGATTTTAAGAACACCATTGATCTCATTGTAAAAAAGATCCGGCCCCAAAAAATAATCCTTTTCGGCTCCAGGGCTGACCGCAAGAACAAGGAATGGAGCGATTATGACATTTGCCTGCTTAAAGCCGGAGTTGTCAATAAGCGGAAAATGGCCCAAGATATATACAAAATGCTATGAGGCTGTAATATCGCCATGGATATAATTGTGGAAACTCCCGAGAATTATTTGAAGCTCAAAAACAACCGTTTTATGATCTACAGCGAGATCGCGAAAAACGGGAAAGTGGTTTATGAAAAATAGCGACCTGGCCAAAGAATGGCTTAAAAGAGCTCAAAGCAATCTGGCGAAAGCCGGTGTGTTAGAAATGACAGATTAACTCAACCCCCAACCCCTTCTCTTTAAAAGAGAAGGGGAGTAAGGGGATGAGTTCCCAAATAAAATCAATAATCTATGCCCAAACTAAAATTCATATTCGGGGTTCACAACCACCAGCCGGTGGGCAATTTCGACTTTGTGTTTGAGGATGCCTACCAGAAGGCCTACAAGCCTTTCCTGGATGTCGTGGCCGGCTATCCCTGGTTCAGGTTCACCCTGCACAACAGCGGCTGCCTGTGGGAGTGGCTGGAACAGCATCACCCGGAATACCTGGAACAGGTCAACACCATGGTCCGGACCGGGCAGGTCGAGCTTTTGGGTGGGGGATTTTACGAGCCCATCATGCCGGCCATCCCCGACCGCGACAAGCAGGGCCAGCTGAAGATGATGTCGGAGTTCCTGAATAACAAATTCGGCAAAACCCCGTCCGGGGTCTGGCTGGCCGAGCGGGTGTGGGAGCCGGGGCTGGCCTCGGTCCTGGCCGGCGCCGGGATAAAGTACACGGTGCTGGACGACTATCATTTCAAATGCTCCGGCAAGAACGACCAGGATCTTGACGGCCACTATATCACCGAGGACCAGGGCCAGCCGCTGGCCGTCTTTCCCATCAGCCAGCAGCTCCGCTATCTGATCCCCTTCCACAATGTGGACGAGGTCATCGCCCATCTTAAAACCCTGTACCAGCCGGATCGGGAGACTTTGGCCGTACTGGCCGACGACGGGGAAAAGTTCGGGGTCTGGCCTGGCACCCACGAACTGGCCTATGAAAAGGGCTGGCTGAAAAATTTCCTGGACGCGCTGGAAGCGAACAAGGAGTGGCTGGAACTCTCTACTTTCAGCCAGGCGCTGGAAGCGCTTCCGGCCAGGGGCCGGATCTACCTGCCCACCGCCTCCTACGCCGAGATGGGGGAATGGGCGCTGGATCCGAAAGCCGAGGCGGTCTATTCGGAGCTGACCCAAAGGCTGAAGGGCGAGGGCAGCTATCCCCGTTACAGCCCGTTCGTCAAGGGCGGCACCTGGCGGGATTTTTTGACTAAATACCCCGAATCCAACAACATCTACCGCAAGATGCTCTCGGTCTCGGCCAAGGTTTCTGGCCAGGGTCCCGAGGTCCTGCGGGAACTGTACCGGGGGCAGTGTAACTGCGGATACTGGCACGGAGTGTTCGGCGGCCTGTATCTGCCGCACCTGCGCGAGGCGCTGTACCGGCATCTGATCCGGGCCGAGAATCTGATGGGATCAAACCCTGAAACCTCTGCGCCCTCTCTGGAGGCCAGGGAATTCGATTTTGACGGCGACGGCCAAAACGAAGTGGAACTGTCCAACCGTCATAGCAGGCTTTACCTGTCCCCGGCCGCCGGCGGCAGTCTGGTGGAGTGGGATGCCCGGGAAAAGGAGATAAACCTGTTCGATACCCTGGCCCGCCGACCCGAAAGCTACCACCGGAATATTCCGAAGCCGGGCGATCAAAGCGCATCCCAGGGCAAGAGCATCCACGAGATGGTGGTCTCCAAGGAAGAGGGCCTGCAGAACATCCTGTTCTACGACTCCTTCCGCCGGGTAGGCCTGGTGGACCACCTGCTGGGGCCGGAGACGGACCTGGAATCATTTTACCGCAACTGCCACCGGGAGCAGGAGCCGGGCTTAAACGGTGCATGGGTTCATGAGACAAACAGGGAAGCGGAACGGGCCACGGTGGAACTCACAAAAATAATAAACGATCTGACCGTCGTCAAGAAGATCGTCTTCGGGACCGGGCCGTCATTCAGGATAGAATACAGCTGGATGAACTGCGGTCTTAAGGAAATGGAGATCTGGCCGGGGATAGAGTTCAACTTCGGCCTGCTGTCTTCGGGTTTCGGGCGGCACTGCCGGAGCGCCAGCCAGATACTGTCCACCGAAGCCCTCAATGTCCGGGCCCAGGATCAGGATATTTCCCAGCTCTCGGTGATTGACGGATACCGCAACCTTTCCGTCGACTTTGACCTGGACCAGGCCTGGGATCTCTGGCGTTTTCCGGTGGAGACCGTCTCCCAGTCGGAATCTGGGCTGGAGCGGAACTACCAGTGCTCGTGTTTTTTATGGAATAAAAGGATAAAACTTTTGCCGGACCGGCCGCAAACATTAATTTTCACACTGGAACATAAGGCAATTTGATGCAGGAAAGATCTTTCACCATCGTCAACCGTTTGGGAATGCACGCCCGGCCCTCGGCCCTGTTCGTCAAGACAGCCGGGAAATTCAAATCCAAGGTCTGGGCCCGCAAGGACGAGACCGAGGTCAACGGCAAGAGCATCATGGGGGTGATGATGCTGGCGGCCGAGCCCGGTTCCACCCTTACCGTCCGGGCCGAGGGCGAGGACGAAGCCCTGGTGCTGGAGGCTCTGGGCAAGCTGATAGCCGATAAATTCAACGAGGATTAAAAAAGTGAACGCCGAATTCAGGATCAGCGGCCTGCCGGCCTCTCCGGGCATAGCCATCGGCCGGGCCTTCGTCTACCGCAAGGCGGCCGTCACGGCCGTCAAATACCGGGTCAGCGACACCGGGCGGGAGCTGGAGAAATTCAAGGCCGGACTGATCCGGGCCAAGGCCGAATTCTCCGAACTGAAACAGCAGATCGTGCTGCGGATGGGGGAGGAGGCGGCCGCCATCTGGGACGCCCAGCTTTTAATGCTGGACGATCCCGAGACCTTCGAAGGCACGGCCCGCCGGATCAAGGAACAGCGGCAGGACGCCGCCTCGTCGTTCAAGGAAGTGATGGAGGAGGTGGCCCAGGGCATGCAGAACTCCAGCAACGCTTACCTCAAGGAAAGGTCGGCCGACATCCGGGACATGATCTGGCGGGTGATCAAACACATCGAGGCCCAAAGCACCCTGCCGATGCAGGAGCTGCCGAAGGACGCCATAGTGCTGGCCCACGAGCTTTCTCCGGCCGACACCGCTTTGATGACCCATAAAAAAATACTGGGCTTCATCACCGAGTCCGGGGGAAAGACCTCCCATACCGCCATCGTGGCCCGCAGCCTGGAGATCCCGGCGGTGGTGGGCGCTCCGGACCTGATGCTGAAGGCCGCATCCGGCCTGCCGGTGATACTGGACGGAGCACGGGGGTTGGCCATATTCAATCCCGGCCCCCAAACCCTGGAACTTTACCGCGAGGAACAGAAGGTTTTCTTAAAGCACCTGGCCAACCTCAAGCGCCTGCGCCGCCAGAAGGCGGTGACCAAGGACGGCCACCAGGTGGAGCTTTCGGCCAACATCGAGATGCCGGAGGAGACCGCCTCGGTGCTTTCCCACGGAGCCAAGGGAGTGGGCCTTTACCGCACCGAATTCCTGTTCCTGACCTCGGACCATCTGCCCACCGAGGAGGAGCAGTACCAGGTCTACCGCCGGGTGGCGGAAAAACTCAGTCCCGATCCCGTGATCTTCCGGACCTTTGACCTGGGCGGCGACAAGCTGGACAACAAGACCGGACCATTAAGCGAGGCCAATCCCTTCATGGGATGGCGGGCCATCAGGTTCTGCCTGGACCGGCCCGAGATATTCAAGCCCCAGCTTAGGGCCATCCTCCGGGCCTCGGCCCACGGCCAGGTCAAGATCATGCTGCCCATGATCTGCTGCCTGTCCGAGGTCATCAGCGCCAAGCAGATGATCGCCGAGGTCAAGGACGAGCTGAAGGCTCAGGGGCACAAGTTCGATCCCGGCTGCCAGCTGGGGATAATGGTGGAGACACCCTCGGCCGCGTTGACCTCGCGCCAGCTGGCCAGGGAGGTGGATTTCTTCAGCATCGGTTCCAACGATCTGACCCAGTACACCCTGGCGGTGGACCGCAGCAACCAGAAAGTGGCCGGGCTGTACGATCCCTTCAACCCGGCGGTGCTGCGCCTGATCCGGGAGGTCTCGGAACAGGGCCACCGGGCCGGGATCTGGGTGGGGATGTGCGGAGAGATGTGCGCCGATCCGCTGGCCATGCCGCTGCTTTTGGGCCTGGGACTGGACGAGTTCAGCATGAACCCGGCCTCGGTGCCGGAGATAAAAAGGATGATCATGAATTTGAGCGTGGACGAATGCCGCAAGGTGGCGGCCAGGGTGATGGAGGAGCCGGATCCCATGGTCATCCGCCGGCTGTTGTTTGATTTTGTGGTCAATATCCTGCCGGACCTGAAACTGGCCGGGCAGATATGCTCGCTGGAGAGAAACTGAGCGACTAAGAACCAACCGGAACGCTGATAAACGCTGATTATCGTCGATGTACGCTGATATACCAACAACTTTTTATCTGATAACAATGCCAAAACAATATGCAATAGCCACGCAAACCAGTAGTTAGTGGTAAATCTATAATCAGAAACAAAAGATAATGGCAGAACTTTACATATTTAACGACAAGGTTGACAGTGTTTTTCAACTTCTTGGGCAAAAGGAAAACGACATTTCATATAGTGTTGGCTTTACCTTTGCTAATTGCAACCAGTTTTTGCAAAAGTTTCTTCAACGCATAAACATCAAGGCACCCTTCCAGCCTAACAAAATAAAAATACGACTTCAGGCCCACGAAAAAGAAAAAGGCTTTACTGATTTTGAAATAATCCAAGAAAAAGAATTTCATATAATTATAGAAGCAAAGCGTGGTTGGACTTTTCCGACAGAAGGACAACTCGATAAATATGCTTCAAGACCTTCATTTAAATACTCATCTGCGGAAGACAAGCGTATTATTGTTATTAATGAAAGCATCCCTGCATTTACAAAGACGCATTTCATAACAACAAATATTCAATCAATTTCAGTTGAAGTAGTTTCTTGGAAAGACATTCAGCAATTAGCATCTGCGTCAAAATCAATCGGGCGTGATGCTGAAAATAGAATTTTAAAAGAACTAAATACTTACCTTAACAAAATAAGCAGTATGCAAAAAATAGATAGTAATTGGGTTTATGTTGTTTCCCTTGGTAGTGGTATGCCAGAGAGGGGGAACATTTTATGGCAGGATATAGTTAATAAGGATTTAAAATACTTTCATCCTGTTGGCGGAGGAAGAGGCGGTTGGCCAGCGGAACCCCCCAACTACATTGCCTTTCGATACGGCGGCATACTTCAATCAATTCATCACATTGACAAATATGAAGTATTTACGGACCCTTCATTGCATTTTAAAACAATTGCAAAACAAACTTGGGATAAACCTCATTATTTATACCATTTAGGACCTGCAATCAAACCCACACACGAAGTAAAAGCAGGAAAGAAAATGGTTAGGAGTATAAGAGTTTGGGCAATGTTAGATCTACTGCTGACAAGTCAAACAATACAAGAAGCAAGGGACAAGTCGAAAGATAGAGCCCCAGCTACTATACTTCCTTGAATAACAAAACACTCAACATACACAACACAAAATGACAAAAGTTGAATTCCTGGACCTGCCCGCCCAGTACCAAAGCATCAAGCCCGAGATAGACGCCGCCATGGCCGCCGTGGTCTCTACCGGCGGCTTTGTGCTGGGCAAGACCGTGGCCGACCTCGAGCAGTCGGTGGCTAAATTTGCGGGCGCCAAATACGGCATCGGGGTGAACTCCGGCACCGACGCCCTGTACCTTTTGCTAAAAGCCGCCGGGGTCAAGGCCGGGGATGAGGTCATCACCACGCCCTTCACCTTCATCGCCACCGCCGAGGTGGTCTGCTGGCTTGACGCCAAACCGGTGTTCGCCGACATCCGCCCGGACACGTTGAACATCGACCCCAAAAAGATAGAGGCCGCCATCACCCCGCGCACCAAGGCCGTCATCCCGGTCCACCTGTACGGCCAGGCGGCGGAGATGGACCAGATCAAGGCCCTGGCCCAAAAGCACAACCTGAAGATCATCGAGGACTGCGCTCAGAGCCTGGGGGCATCTTACCGCGGCAGGCAGACCGGATCCCTGGGCCACCTGGCCGCCTTCAGTTTTTACCCCACCAAGAACCTGGGCGCCTACGGCGACGGCGGCCTGGTGCTGACCGATGACGAGGCGCTGTATAATGAAGTGAAAATGCTGCGCCAGCACGGCCAGGACAAGAAGTATCACCACGCCAAGCTGGGGATGAACTCCCGGCTGGATGCATTGCAGGCCGCGGTTCTTTTGGTCAAACTGAAACACCTGGACAAATGGAACCAGAGGCGCCGGGAGCTGGCCGCCCGTTATACGTCCGCTTTCACCGGTATCGCCGGCATCACGCCGCCGGTTTCCCTGGACCACAACGTTCACATCTATCACCAGTACACCATCAGGGCCAAGGACCGGGGAGCATTGGAGGAGCGCCTTACCAAGCAGGGCATCCCTTACGCCATTCACTATCCCATCGCGCTGCACCTGCAGCCGGCCTTTGAGTTCCTGGGCCTTAAGGAAGGTTCTCTGCCGGAGGCCGAGTTGGCGGCTAAAGAAGTGCTGTCCCTGCCCATCTATCCCGAGATGAAGGAAGAACAGCAGGATGCGGTGATCGCAGCAGTGAAGGGGCATTAAGTATAAAGGGGAACTAATCAACCACAAAAGGCACAAAGGACACAAAAATGGAAATAAACATTTTGGTCCTGCTGTACGATAGCCTATTTTAATCTTTATATTATTTTTATGGACAGGAAACTTGGAATAAATGTGCATAATTATAGAAATATATTTTGTGTTTTATGTGCTTTCTGTGGCTAATTAAAAAATGAACAAAAAACAAACCGACATATTCCCCCAGGCTGACGTTCCCCAGGCCAACGTCCCCCTGGCCGACCGGATGCGGCCCCGCACCTTGGACGAGGTGGTGGGCCAGGAGCACCTGATCGGGCCGGGCAAGGTGCTTAGGAATCTTATAGAGTCCGGGCAGATCCCCTCGCTTATCTTCTGGGGGCCGCCAGGCTCGGGCAAGACCACTTTGGCCCGGGTGCTGGCCAACACCGTCCAGGCCAACTTCGTGGAGTTCTCGGCGGTGACCTCGGGCATCAAGGAGATCAAGGAGGTCATCAAGGAGGCCGAGCAGAAGCGGGCGGTGCGGGGCGCGCGCACCATCCTCTTCGTGGACGAGATCCACCGCTTCAATAAGGCCCAGCAGGACGCCTTTCTGCCCCACGTGGAAAAGGGCACGGTGGTGCTTATCGGGGCCACCACCGAGAACCCCTCGTTCGAGGTGATCTCGGCCTTGCTGTCCCGTTCCAAAGTGCTGATACTGAAGGGGCTGGAGGCTGCCCACATACTTTCGATATTGCAGAGAGCGATCAACAGCGAACTCGGCCTCAAACCCCTTCAAGTGACCGCTGAGTCCGATGCTCTGGAGTTCATCTCCCAGGCCTGCCAGGGCGACGCCCGCACCGCGCTCAATGCATTGGAGATCGCTGTCTCCATGGCCAAGCCCGATGCTTCCGGGAGGCTGACAGTGACACTGCACCTGGCCGAGGAGGCCATGCAAAAGAAATCCCTGCTCTACGACAAGGCCGGGGAGGAGCACTACAACCTGATCTCGGCCCTGCACAAGTCCCTGCGCGACTCCGACCCCGACGGATCGCTGTACTGGCTGGCCCGGATGCTGGCCTCGGGCGAAGATCCGCTTTACGTGGCCCGGCGGATGATCCGCTTTGCCGCCGAGGACATCGGCCTGGCCGACCCCAATGCCCTGCTGATAGCCAACCAGGCCAAGGACACTTATCACTTCCTGGGCTCCCCCGAGGGCGAGCTGGCTTTGGCCCAGGCCTGCCTTTATTTAGCCCTGGCTCCCAAGAGCAACTCGGTCTACAAGGCCTACGGCGCGGTGCAGCGGGAGATCGAACAAAGCGGGGCCATGCCGGTGCCGCTGGTGATCCGCAACGCGGTCACCAAGCTGATGAAGGAGGTGGGTTACGGGGCCGGTTACCGTTACGCCCACGACGAACCGGACGCCAAGGTGGACCAGCAGCACCTGCCGGACGAGATCAAAAATAAGAAATTCTATTCCCCCTCCGACCGGGGCTGGGAGGGCCGGAAGAAAAAAGAGCGGGAAGGGAATTGAACGATCCCCGATTTTTCCCAAAAACACTTGACTTTGGTGTTTTCTGTTATTATAATGAAGTGTTGAAATTTATCCGAAATCATAAACTTTTGGAGGACTTGATAGAATGAAACTGAAGAATATTCTTATGGCGCTGTGTCTGCTGGCTGTGGCCGCGGTCTCCTTCGCCATGCCGCCGTTTCAGGGCATTCAGGAACCCGAAGCCTTGAAGGTTATGCGTCTGCAGGGAATGGACAGCCCCCTGCGCGGACATGAAAGGGAACTGAGCCTCAAATCCAAATCGGCCAAGATCTCCGGCAGCCGCAGCTACCCAGTGGTGATGGGCTACTTCACCGACCTGGCGGCTACCAACACCCAGGCCGACTTTCAGAACCTGCTGTTCAACACCGGGACTCAGGTCAAATCCGTCAACAACTACTACCGCGACATGTCTTACAACGCCATGAGCTGTTCGGGTGCTGTTGATATCTGGCGCACCAGCAACAATACGGTTTCTTATTATGGCGGCGGGAATTACGGGATGAACGGTGGAACTACCGCCAACACATACGAGTTCATTAAAAAAGTGCTGGCCCATGCCGACTCTTTCGTGGATTTTTCCACCGGTTATGACCAGAACGACGACGGTTATGTGGATGTCCTGTGGGTGGTCCATGCCGGCAAGGGTGCGGAGGAGACAGGCAGCGTCAACAATATTTGGTCACATAGTTTTTACTTGTCAGGTTATGGCAGTGGTGCCACCTATTATACCACCAACGATCCATGGCCGGGTCACGCCGGGCAGTATATGAAGATTGACGATTACATCATCATGCCGGAGCGCACCAATTATGCCGACGGGAATGCAGGTAATACCGAGCAAATAGGCTGCGGAGTATTCTGCCATGAGTTCGGCCATGCCATTGGACTGCCGGATCTCTATGATACCGATGCCTATGGTTATGGTTCCGGCTCCGGCCTGGGCAACTGGTCTTTGATGGCCGGCGGTTCCTGGGGCGGAAACGGCATCACCAACGCTCGGCCGGCGGCGTTGGATGTCTGGGCCCGGCGCTTTCTGGGCTGGGCTAGTCCCGCTCTGGTGACCAACGACAACCTTTACACTGTAAACGGAATCATGGCCACGGCCACGGGCAGCAGCTACAAGCTGGCCAGGCTAGGGTCCGACACTACTAAACAATTCTGGCTGATTGAGAACCGCTACGAACTGGGGATGGGTCCGGTCAGCAGCGTCCGCTGGGATTCCCTGCTTCTGTCCACTTCTCCGGGCGGCCTGGCCATCTACCACATAGACAGCACCTATACCACCACCACCTACCTTTCCAACAACACCGTCAACAATAAGTATACCAGCGGCGGCGTGGCCCGGCCCTATGGCGTGGCCATGGAGGAGACCGACATGACCACTGCCGGGTATTCTTCGGAACTGTGGAACGGCAGCAGCAGCGACGCTGCAGATATTTGGATGTCATCCACCCAGGCCAGCTTCGACAGCAACGGCACTGCCTATCCGGTCACCTACCTCAACGGTACTTCATCGACCACCGGAGGGTCCCACACCATGACCGCTATCCGGGCCATCCCGGCCGGCTCGGCCGCCATGGCTTGCAGCATGTTCGTAGCCGTTCCCACCGGGGTGGAGGGCCAGCCCCAGGCCGGACCGATGCCGGAGGCCTTCGTTCTCGGCAACTCATATCCCAACCCGGCCAAAGGCCAGATTACTTTCAGTTATCAATTACCCAAAGCCGGACGGGCCAGTTTGGAAATATACAATATGCTGGGACAAACTGTACAGAAGTTCGACCTGGGATTTAAGCCCGCCGGAACACACAGCCTGAATTGGAATACATCGCAACAGGTCCAGGGTGTATATTTCTACCGCCTTCAGTCTGGTGATTACAGCAGTACCAAGAAATTGGTGGTGGTGAAATAATTCCCGGGGAGCAATTACCGGACGCAGGCTTCGACAAAGGCTCAATCGAACGATTCCAGCAGATTTTACTGATCGTAAAAAACATTTGAAATTCATTCTTCAACAGATCGTCATCAATAGGCAATATACCAGAAAATAATTTTTTTAAGGGACGCCGGGACAAAATCCCGGCGTCTTTTTATTCTTAAGCCCTAACCTGATGTCATTAAAGCAATAGGGGCGACGGGCAAAGTTGATTTTAACACTTGACAAATATATATTTTTTAGATATACTTACTATCTTTACTGGAAAACCAGCCCTTGAATATATAACAGCTTTGGGGGCTTATAATTAGCTAATTCAGGAGGACCAAAGATATCTATGAAGACCTATGTAGCCAAAAAGGGCGAACTGGATCAAAAATGGTTTCTGGTCGATGCCAGCGGGATCCCGCTGGGGCGGCTGGCATCCAAGGTGGCCCATGTGCTGCGGGGCAAGGGCAAGCCGCAATATACCCCCAATCTGGACTGCGGCGATCACGTGGTGATCGTCAACGCGGCCAAGGTGCGGCTGACCGGCAGCAAACTGCAGAACAAGACGCTTAAGCGCCACAGCGGTTTTCAGGGCGGCCTGCGGACCGACAAGTACCAGGACCTGATGGTTCAGCGGCCGGAGAAGGTGATAGAACTGGCGGTCAAGGGTATGCTGCCCAAGACCACCCTGGCCCGCTCCAATTTCAGCAAACTGCATGTCTACGCCGGGGACGAGCATCCCCACGCCGCCCAGGGCCCCAAGGCAGTGACCCTGTAATCTTTTTACAGTAAAATTCCTCTACCCCATAAAATATTAGGAGGTTCAATGGACCAGGCTGTTTTCAAAGCAACCGGAAGACGCAAACGTTCGGTGGCCCAGGTTAAAATGGTTCCCGGCCAGGGGAAGATCATCATCAACGAGAGGACCTGCGAGGATTACCTTTGCCGGCCCACCTTGGTGATGCAGGTCAAGCGGCCCTTTGAGCTGACCGCTACCGTAGGCAAGTACGACATCACTGCCAAGGTGGACGGCGGAGGCATAGCCGGCCAGGCCGGAGCCCTTACTTTGGGCATCTCCCGGGCCCTGCTGTTGGCCTCCCAGGAAATGCGGCCACCGCTTAAATCCAACGGCCTGCTGACCCGCGATCCCCGGGAAAAAGAGCGCAAGAAATACGGACAGAAAAAGGCCCGCAAGCGCTTCCAGTTCTCCAAGCGTTAATATCAACGAGCTTACAGCTTTAAGCCTAAGGCTGTAAGCTTTATCACACACGTCCGATCAAATCCCCGGGCGGGGGTGTCACCGGCGGCCAAAGGCCTCAGGTGATCCTGTCCGGTTTCGGGCGGAGGAACAACCAACAAAAAATCAGGAGGATCTTTACTTGGCCAATTACACCATCAAAGACCTGCTGGAGGCCGGAGTCCATTTCGGCCACCAGGCTCCCCGCTGGAACCCCAAGATGAAGAAGTTCATCTTTGATGAGCGCGACGGCATCCACATCATCGACCTGCAGAAGACCATGAAATGCCTGGAGACCTCGCTCAATACCATCAGCAAGCTGGCCGAGCAGGGCGAAGAGTTCATGTTCGTGGGCACCAAGAAACAGGCGGCCGACGTCATCAGGGAAGAGGCTATGCGCTGCCAGATGCACTATGTGGCGGAACGCTGGCTGGGCGGACTGCTGACCAACTTCGCCACCATCCAGAAAAGCATCCGCCGGTTAAAAGATTTGGACAAACTGTCGGAAGCCAATTTTGCCGGATATACCAAAAAGGAGATCCTGGGCCTGGAACGGGAGCAGAAGAAACTGGAGACCGTGCTCTGCGGCGTCAAGGAAATGCACCGGCTGCCGGGTGTGGTTTTCGTGGTGGACTGCAAAAAGGAGAAGCTGGCCATAGCCGAGGCCACCAGGCTGGAAGTGCCAGTGGTGGCCATGGTGGACACCAACGTTGATCCCGACGGTATCACCTATCCCATTCCGGCCAACGACGACGCCCTGCGCTCCATCAAGCTGATCACCGCCCTGGTGGCCGACGCCATCATCGACGGGCGGGCCAGGTTCCAGAAGGAGCAGGAAGCCCATCACCAGTCGGCAGCCGAGGGCAAGGAAGCTCCGGGCGGAGCCGCCGCCCCCAAACGGCATCTTTCGGACCGCCGTCCCCCCAGGCCCCAGACCGGCCGGAGCAATGACGGCCGGGGCGGAGATAACCGGGGCTCGGGCCCCCGCCGTGACGGACAATCCTCCCCCGGCCGCGGGGGAAGCGGACCCAGGACCGGAGGGGCTCATTCACCCAAGCCGGTGGCCCATGCCTCCCACAAGGCCGAAGAGAAGAAATAAGCCCATTTGATCATCAAATCATTCGGGGATGCCCAGCAGGCAATAAAACTAAGATACCGTTGACAGGATTTACAGGATTTTAATTTTAGTTTGTGATCAATCCCGTGAAATCATGTTCATCCTGTCTATCCCCGGGAATACCTAATAGTAATATAATTTCAACAACTCCAATTCAATAATTTCAAATCTGGATATAAAATGTCCTTTACTGCCGAAGACGTAAAAAAGCTCCGGGAAAAGACCGGGGTCGGGATGATGGTCTGCAAGGAGGCCCTCACTTCTTCAAACGGGAACGTAGAAGAGGCCGTGGAATACCTGCGTAAAAAGGGCCTGGCCATGGCCGAAAAGAAAGCCGGCCGGGCCACCGCCGACGGTTTGATCGGGATCGAGATCGCCTCCGACGGTAAGACCGCCGTGATGATAGAAGTCAATTGCGAGACAGATTTCGTGGCCAAGACCGAACAGTTCAAGGGTCTGGTCAAAAGCCTTGCTCAGTGGGCCCTGGGACAGAACAAGGAAACCCTGACCGCCGCCGATCTAGCCCCGGAGCAGCTGGAACAGGTGAAACTGACGGTCGCCAAGGTGGGCGAGAACTGCCAGTTCAAGCGGGGCGAGAAGATCCACAGCCAAACGGGTCTGGTGGAAGGCTACCTGCATCTGGGCAGCAAGCTGGGGGTGCTGGTGGAACTGGACGGAGGCAACTCGCCGGAGGTCAAGGCCCTGGCCCGGGATCTGGCCATGCAGGTGGCGGCCTCTTCTCCCCAGTGGCTTTCCCGCAAGCAGGTTCCGGCCGAGGTGCTGGAAAAGGAAAAGGCCATCTACCAGGAGCAGGTGCGGGGCGCCGGCAAGCCGGAGAACGTGGTTGAAAAGATCGTGAACGGCAAGATAGAAAAATTCTACTCCGAGGTCTGCCTGGTGGAACAGGCTTACGTCAAGGATCCCCAGAAGAGCGTGGAGGCCACGGTCAAGGAAACAGCCGCCAAGGCCGGGGCGGCCCTGGAAGTCAAGCGCTTCATCCGTTTCCGCCTGGGGGAATAACTGCCAAAGACCAGACAGGATTTACATGATTAACCGGATTTTTTACGAAAAAAACACTAATCCGGTCGAAGCCTGAAACAAATTACTCCCCTGGCGTGTTTCCTGCCCCATTTGATGTTCTACCACCCATAACAAGGGGGACCAAAGTTGGAAAAGGCTCTTAAATATCAAAGGATTTTACTGAAGCTTTCCGGAGAGACCCTGGGCGGCGCGGCCGGCCAGGGTCTGGACATTCCCTCGGTGGAACGGATAGCCGGGGAGGTCCTTTCGGTAAAGGAGCTGGGGATATCGGTGGGCGTGGTTATAGGGGGCGGCAACCTGATGCGGGGCGGATGTCTGAAGAACGACAGCATCCCCCGGGTGACCGCCGATAACATCGGGATGCTGGGAACCGTCATCAATTCGCTGGCCCTGCAGAGCATGCTGGAGCATCTGGGATGCCAGACCAGGGTGATGACCGCCGTGGACATGCCCAAATTCGCCGAGCCCTTCATACGGCGGCGGGCCTTGCGCCATCTGGACAAGGGCCGGGTGGTGATAATGGCGGCCGGCACCGGTAACCCATACTTTTCCACCGACACCGCCGCCGCCCTTAGGGCGGTGGAGATCGGAGCCCAGGCAATATTCAAGGGCACCAAGGTGGACGGGGTCTACGACTGCGATCCCTTGAAGAACAATAAGGCCGTGCGATACGATTCA
Source organism: candidate division TA06 bacterium (assembly GCA_016235665.1). Taxonomy (NCBI): domain Bacteria; species candidate division TA06 bacterium. Next base: position 127,533 of record JACRJI010000013.1, read on the forward strand.
CTGAGCTACGAAAAGGTGCTGGCTGACCAGTTGAAGGTGATGGACGCCACCGCGGTTTCGTTATGCCGGGAAAATTCCATGCCCATCATAGTATTCAATCTTAACCACCCCGGGACCCTAAAAAAGATTTTACTGGGGGAAAACCTGGGAACAACAGTTAAGGAGTGACGACATGCTGCAGAAAGTTTATCAGGACCTGGGACACAAAATGGACAAGGCGGCCGAAGTACTAAAGAACGAATTCGCCGGGATCCGCACCGGGCGGGCCAATCCGGCCCTGCTGGACGGGATCAAAGTGCTCTGCTACGGCGCCCTGACCCCCTTGAATCAGGTGGCCGGCATCTCAGTGCCCGAGTCCAGGCTGCTTCTGATCCAGCCCTGGGACAAGAGTGTGCTGGGCGAGATAGAAAAGGCCATCCTCAAGTCGGATCTGGGACTGACACCGGCCAACGACGGCAAGGTGATCCGGCTGCCCATCCCCACCCTGACCGAGGAACGGCGCCACGATCTGGTGAAGGTGGTCAAAAAGATGGCCGAGGAGAGCCGGGTGGCGGTTCGTAACATCCGCCGGGAGTCAAATGAAGAGGTCAAGAAGCTGGAGAAGGACAAGAAGATCTCCGAGGACGAAAGCAAGACCGCCCATGACAAGATCCAGGAGATGACCGACAAGCACATAGCCCAGCTGGAGGAGCTGCTCAAGAAAAAAGAAAAAGAGATAATGGAAGTATAAGACAGCCCAAACAAGGAGAACAAGCAAAATGCCATTTGTCATCAGCGATGATTGCGTAGCCTGCGGCAGCTGCGTAGATTCCTGTCCCAACGGAGCCATAGTGGAAGGTGAGGATAAGTTCGAGATAACCGAGGACTGCGTGGACTGCGGAGCCTGCGTGGATTCCTGCCCGGTCAACGCCATCAAGGAAGCTTGATTCATTTAAGCTCTCCGGCCTTTGTTTTTTAAGGCGCTTCCCCTGGGGATACAGGCTTTACCCTGTCAGTTGAAAAGCCCGCTCCCTTTTAAAGCGGAGGCGCCTTGATGCATCAACTCGAGAGGAATTACCTGACACTGAATCCACTGACGGTATACTGATTTTGTCCGGCACCGGTCTCACATTCTGTAAAAACCCTATGATTTATGGAGTCCAGCAGTGTCCTGCAGTGTCTAAAAATACTGCAGAGCATCCAATTTACCATTTGATTTGTCATGAAGATTTCCATCGCAGGGGAAACCCACCAACTAAAGCGCCTGCCGGTCCATGTGGCGGTGATCATGGACGGCAACGGGCGCTGGGCCAAAAAGCGCGGCCTGCCCCGGCTGGCCGGGCACCGGGCCGGTATGAGGTCGGTGAAGACCATCGTCAACGCCAGCGGCCAGATCGGCGTCAAATACCTGACGCTCTACGCCTTCTCGGTGGAGAACTGGCTGCGCCCCAGGGCCGAGGTTTCCGGCCTGATGAAGATCCTGCGGGAATACCTGGTCAAAGAAGTGGACGAGCTGGACACCAAGAGGGTGAAGATAATCACCACCGGCCGCACCGCCGACCTGGAGGACAATGCCCGCAGGATACTGGAGGACTCCATCGCCCGCACCAGGCACAACAAGGGGCTGGTGCTGAACCTGGCGCTTTCCTACGGCGGCCGGGCCGAATTGGTGGACGCCTTCAAAAAGATGTCGCATGACCTCTTTGCCCATAAGGTGCAGGCCGGGAAGATAGATGAGCAGTTGATCCAAAGATACCTGTACCACCCGGAGGTGCCGGACCCGGACCTGATCATCAGGACCTCGGGCGAGAGCCGGCTTTCCAACTTTCTGATCTGGCAGGCGGCCTATGCCGAGTATTATTTCACCGAAGTTCTGTGGCCGGATTTCGGGGAAGAGGACTTGTACCGGGCACTGGTGGAGTACCAGCAGAGGGAGAGAAGGTTCGGAAAGGTGTAGCTGAATTAATTTCTTAACGTCTAAAGGCTAAAAATTGGATATTTACCGTTAATAAATCGGGCTGATTTAGATGCAGTCCGATTTTTTCTTTTTTCTCAATAAATCTCTTGCAAACAAGGGGTTATATGTGGTATTTTTAAATGTTAAACTACTTAAAGGGATATAATGAAAAAAGCCATTTTTGCTCTATTCTTGCTATTGTCATTTGGTTCGCTTTGGGCCGAAGATTCCAAAGACTTGGACCTTAAACACTGGGCTTATCCGGTACTGCAGAGGTTCGAAGCCAGGGGCTGGCTGGTGCTTCCGGCCACACGGCCCTATAACTACGGCCAGGTCGCCGCTGTATTGGGTAAAATGAAGGAGGTCGTTTCCTCTAACCAGGTGACCCTTTCAACGGCCGACCAATACAACTGGGACAGGCTTTCCCAGGAGTTCCTGGCCGAACCCGCGAAACCCCGGCTGGTGGAAAAGGACCTGTTGTCCGTGGGCGACGAGAACCTGACATTCAATGCCGACGGGGCGCTTTGGCCCAGGGACGAGATCAGTAATTTAGGCGCTCCCCGCTATTCGCTGACCGGACAGGTGGATTTCGGCGGCAGTATCAAGGGGACAATGATCTTTGACCAGAGGCTGTCGTTCCTGGTGGAAAAGGAGAACGCCAAGGTGGAGAAGACCTCGGCCACCCAGACCGCCTGGCGGGGAGGAAAGTTAGTGATAGACTGGTCGTATTTCCGGGTCAAGCTGCCCTGGCTCTATGTCACATTGGGCCGGCAGCAGCACTGGTGGGGGCCGGGCCGGGTGGGCACCCTGCTGGTCTCGGACAACGCACCAGCTTTTGACGCCTTGAACCTCAAAGTTGATTACAAACGTGTCGGCCTGGAATCCTTCGCCGGGATACTGGGCACCGAGCAGCAGCGCTTCTTTTCCGGGCATCGGGCCACCTTCAGACTGTTCAAGAGCCTGGATCTGGGGGTTTCCGAAGTGGTGATCTACAAGGCCAAGAACATAGACCCGGTATACATCAATCCCCTGCTCCCGTTCTACGGTACCCAGTGGAACGAGCGGGAGGACGACAACGTGGTGTGGGCGGCCGATGCCGCCTGGAACGCCTTTAACGGCTGCAAGGTCTACGGCGAACTGCTGATGGATGATGTCCAGTACGAGCAGGACCCTCCGGCCCCTCAGAAACTGGGTTTTCTGGCCGGGTTCCACCTGGCCGACCCGCTGGGCCTGCCCGACACCGATGTCAAGATGGAATACGCCGGGAACCAGAAATGGGTCTACGGCCACCGCAGGTTCGCCAACCGCTATGCCGGCGGCGACAGCCTGAGCATCATCGGCCACTTTATCGGCACCGATGCCGACCTGTTTGACCTGAAGCTGGAACACAGATTACATCCCCGGTTCAACCTGGGTCTGGAGTACACGCTGGAACGGCACGGCCAGGGAAGCATCTCTGACAGCCTGATCTACGGGAACCAGATCATTTACGTTGACGGCGACCCGTATACCACCGGCGGGGTATTGGGAACAGACACGGTGGCCCTGAGCACTGGCTTTTTGACCGGAACCATCCAGCGGCGGGACCTTGGGGCTCTGTACTTCAGCTGGCAGCCCTGGCACTGGGTGGTCTTTGACGCCAAATTCTGGCTGGCTTATACCAAAGATCCCGGCAACCTGGCGGGACTGGGGTTCAATGACCGGGGAGCGGAGATAAGTTTAAAGCTGGATTACTGACCCCTCCCTTTGTCCCTCCCCGCTTCGGAGAGGGAAGGATTGAGTTTAGTGTTATTTTGTCGCCGGTGTAAATAAAAAATCATGTAAATCCTGTCAAAAAGAAACGTGCTAAATAAGATAACCGCTGCCATAAAACTATCCCGTCCCGGGAACGTGGCCATCACCGGACTTTCGGTGCTGGTGGGAACTTCAGGCTATGGGCTCAAAGCGCATGCCTCGGGTATCGTCATGGCGGTGGTCTCGGCCATGCTGATAGCCTCCGGGGGCAACAGCCTCAACGATTATTACGATCTTGAGATCGACAAGATCAACCGGCCCCAAAGACCATTGCCATCTGGTTTGCTCCAATATAGAACAGCAGTTTATCTGGGATCAGCTGAAATCATTTTGGGACTGGCCCTGGCTTATTTCATCGGCATCAAACCGTTGCTGCTGGCGCTGACAGTCTCAGTCCTGTTGTGGCTCTACGCCGCCCGGGGCAAAAGGATGGGGCTGTCCGGAAATCTGGCTGTGGCGCTGGTCTGCGGGCTGGCCTTTGTCTACGGCGGGCTGACAGTGGAGAATGTGGGGATCTCACTTTTCCCGGCCGGGTTCGCCTTTCTGATGCACCTGTCACGGGAGATCATCAAGGACGTTCAGGACCGGAGCGGGGACCTGTCGCAGGGCGCCAGGACCCTGCCCATAACCTGGGGGGCGGAGAGGTCACTTAAGCTGGCGGCGGCGGTGCTGATGGTCCTGATAACCCTGACCCCGGTCCCTTATCTGCTGGGCATTTACAACATCCGTTACCTGCTGGCCGTGATCCTGGGAGTGGACCTGATGCTGGCCATGATGATCATGAAACTTTTGACCGTCCCCCGGGACGAGGACCTGGCCCGGATAAGCTTTTTCATGAAGATAGTGATGCTGGTGGGGATCATGGCCATCAGCCTGGGACTTTAACCGAATGCAAATAGCAAATATAAAAAATCAAAAATTAAATACTTTAAGATTGAACTGATATTATGTCTATATTCCAAGCGCTGATACTGGGGCTGATCCAGGGGCTGACCGAATTCCTGCCGGTGTCCAGTTCCGGGCATCTGGCCCTGGCCGAAAGACTGTTCGGATTGTCCGGCGATAATTTGAGGTTCGAGGTCTTCGTGCACCTGGGGACGCTGCTGGCGGTGGTGATCTTCTTTCGCCTCAAGATATGGAAACTGATCAAGTCGGTCTTCACGGGGCGGATGTATTACCAGGAAGGCTGGCACTTCACCGACGACAACCTGCGGCTTTCCCTGCTGCTGATCCTGGCCACCATCCCGGCGGCCTTCATCGGCTACAAGTTTGACGACGTCATCGAGCAGGCCTTTGCCAGCCCCATAGCGGTCTCGGCCTTTCTGCTGGTCACCGGGACCATCCTGTTTTTGACCCGCTTTGTAAAAAGCCAAGAAGGGAAGATCAACTGGTGGCGGGCCCTGGTCATCGGCCTGGCCCAGGCGGTGGCCATACTGCCGGGAGTGTCGCGCTCGGGCAGCACCATTGCCGCCGGGATCTTCACCAGGATGAAACAGGAGAAGGCGGCCGAGTTCTCGTTCCTTTTGTCCATTCCCATCATCCTGGGGGCCGGGGTGGTCAAACTGAAGGACATGCTGGAGACCGGCCTGCCGTCCTCTGAGCTGTTAATGATCACAGTGGGGGCCATTGCCGCAGCATTGTCAGGTTACTGGGCCATCAAGGTAATGCTGCATCTTGTCAAAAAAGGCCGGCTGGAATATTTTGCCTATTACTGCTGGGCGGTGGGCTTGGCCGGCTTGGTTTGGTTTGCGTTAGTCAAGTAGTAGCGATCACTTATGTTCTTTTCTTTTTGTACCGCCAAAAAGCAAAGAACCAAAAGAAAAAGCTCGTCGCTTAAAACTCTCCGGGCCACGCTTACGCCCTGTCTACGCATAGCTTCTGCTGGCAAGCAGGGCTTCAGCGGGCCAGCGTTGCGCTTCTCGTTGCCGGCGGGCTTGTCTGAACTCGGGCTTTGGCCAAGCCCTCAAACAGACCAGACAAGCTTTTTCCGTCATCAACTGCGGTGCTCACTGATCGTTTTAATGCGACATACCAGGTGTGATGCCTGTTTATTAGCCGATATCCGTAACTAAAATTAATGCAATCTGCGTGTGTCATTCGGTTGACGCTCATGACGACGTCTGCGAAATCTGCGGATTGAAAAATGAAATAAATAATAAATGAAAAAACAAAAAACAAATCCGCTGAAGATAGGGCTTCTGATAATAGCCGGCGCCCTGATCGCCGTGGCCATCACCGGGGCTTTTTACCGGACCAACGACCCCGAACCGGCGGCATGGCCGACCACTCCCGGGATCCTTTGGGCACTGATCCTATCAGCGGTTTACGCGACCCTGATCTGGCGGACCGTCAGCCGGGAGAGCCGCCAGCGCTGGCAGCTGTGGACCCTGCTGCTGCTGACCGCCGTCACCGTCATGGCCGTGCAGCAGACAGGGGGCTTGAACTCACCCTGGCTGTTCACCTATCTCCTTCTGACCCTGCTGGCGCTTTACCGGGCTGAGGAGAAATGGCAGCTCCTGGCCCCGGCCATCCTGCTGCTGACCGAGGGCGGATCCGCCTGGTTCCATCAGATGATCCCGGGACCGGCCCTGTACCGGCTGGGCGGGCTGCTGCTGTTCCTGGTCTCGGCTTTTACAGTGGGCAGGCTTTTGCTGAAGCGCAGTTTCTCGCCGGCCCAAAACCAGGAGGATGAACCGGAGCGGGAGGCCCTTGTCCCGTCATCAGAACTGAAGAACGACCTGCAGTCCCTGGCCTCGCTGATGCACGCCAGCCTGGGCGCCAAGACGGCCGCCTTTTTCCGGCTGGACCCTTCGGCCAATTACCTTAAACTAGCGGCCTGCCGCAGCTACAGCGCCGAGATCATCAAGGAAGCGGCTCTGGACGCCCAGAAGGGGATTTTGGGCTGGGTGGTCAAGGAAAAACAGGCCCTGCTCTATCCGGTCTTTTCCAAGGATTCCAAGGACCTGGGATATTACGCCAGGTCCGAGCCGCTCAGATCCCTTCTGGCCGTGCCCATCATCATGGAGAACCGGGTGGAGGGGATCGCAGTGGCCGACAGCGAGGATGAGAACCATTTCAACGAAGGTTCCAAGGCCCTGCTGGCCGGCTTCGCCGAGGAGGCGGCCCGGCTGATGATCCTCCACCAGAGCCATTCGGCCCTGGGGCTGGAGGGGGAGCGGCTTAAGGAATGGAACCGCTACCTGGAGCAGATGGCCAACCGGCTGAGGGTGGACGAGGTGATAGAGATCATGGGAAAGCTGATCCCCGAGCTGGTTCCCTGCGACCACCTGGTACTGCTGCAGGTGCCGGAGTCCGGCGATATCTGCCGGGTGCTGCTGGCCGAGCCGGCCGCCGCCGGGTTCCCGGCCCCGGGGACGGAACTGGACATCTCCGGCACCTTATGCGAACAGACTGTGCGCATCCTGGAATGGCGCAAGGTGGACGATTTTTACCGCCGCTCGCTGGGCCTGTTCCGGTTCAGCCGGGAGGAGAGGCAGGACCACGGGTTCCGCTCGGTGCTGGCCGCGCCGTTGACATACGAAGGTGTCTGCCATTACATCCTGGTGCTGGAAAGCCGCAAACCATACGCCTTTGAGGCCGAGGCCGAGACCCTGCATATTCTTTTAAGCCAGTTCTCGCTGGCCCTGCGCAGCGCGGCCCTCTACCAGGAGAAGGAGCAGATGGCCATCCGCGACGGCCTGACGGGGCTGGCCAACCACCGCCGTTTCCAGGATTACCTGGCCGAGACCCTGGCCAAGTCAGACGGCAAGCCGGTGGGGGTGGCGCTTTTCGATATCGACTTCTTTAAAAAGCTTAACGACAATTACGGGCACCCCATCGGCGACGCGGTGCTTAAGGAAGTGGCGGCCCGGCTGAAGGCCAACATTTCCAAGTATGACTTCGTGGCCCGCTACGGCGGGGAGGAGTTCATAGCGGTGTGGCCGGGCAGGACCGACAAGGAGGCCGAGGTCCTGGCCGAAGGGTTGAGGCAGGCCATCGGGAACGAAAAATTCTCCACCACCGCCGGGGAACTGCCGGTGACGGTAAGCCTGGGAGTGGCCTCGTATCCCCAGGATTCCAACAACAAGCCGGATCTGATCAAGGCCGCCGACGAGGCGCTGTATGCAGCCAAGAAGGCGGGGAGGAACCGGGTGGTGAGATACGTGAACATTACAAAAGAAACCAGTAAACAATAGCAAATAATTGTTGTGTCATTATGATAAAGCATATGCTGATAGTTTATTTTAGAGGATAGAATGAAGAAAATAAAATATTTCATATTTAAACATATGCATGCAATTGCATTACTTATATGTAGCTTCACCCTTTTATGGTTAATACAACAGAAACCTTTAAAGTATTATGGTTTATGGATTTTGTGGCTGATTCAAGTTATTGTTTTGTTTCGCAATATAAATACATTTGGTAAAAAACGTAAGGGTGTGTTTGCTGATTATGACGATAAAACAAACAGGCCAATAAAAGTAAGGGCTTACGATGAGTACAATGTTGCTAATCTAATAGATTTAATAAAGGCAAGAATAAAGCTTATTAACCATTGTAAAACCTCCTATATCTTAGGTATCAATGGGGCTTGGGGCATTGGTAAAACAAGCATTATAAATATTGTTGAAACTGAATTAAGTAAAATATCGAAAGATTATATATTCATACACTTCAACCCATGGCATTGGAGCGGAGCTACACCAGAAACTTTAGTTAAAGCCTTAAAAGAGGCATTCGCCGAAGGGAATTATGCCAATGCAGATATAAGTGAATATTTTGATAAAATAATTGAAATATATGAGAAGGAAACAATATATACAAAGTTATTAAGTTTACTTAAAAAACGCGATACATTTGAAAATATCAAGGAAAATATAAAAACAAATATTAAAAATAAATATATTATTATTGTTGACGATCTTGACCGTTGCACTGATGAAGAATTAAGCTGTGTATTTAATTTATTAAGAGAATTTCTAAATTGGCCAAATATAATAGTTGTGCTTTGCTACGATAAAACCAGGATACAAGCAAGCAATATCGAGCTGGAAAAATTAATTGACAATGAAGTTACAATACATATTGAAAAAAGCGAAATAAGGGAGACTTTTATAAAAAAATTATCGGAAATTAATCCATTAACAGAGGTTGAACAAAGTGAACTATTAAAATGTACAACATGGGTTGATACGCCAAGAAAGATAAAGTCAGTATTAATCGATGTTCAAGCATTATGGGATGGTTTAAAAGATAAATTATATTTCCCTCATTTTGTGTCAATAACTGTATTAAATAAGGAAAATAAATACATTTACGAAATATTTGCAAATAATTTGGAAATATTTAATGATATACCCTTTAGCAAAAAAGAACAATTTAATAATATATTAGTTCGGACGGACGATGACATAAACACAGTTATTAAATATTTTAAATATTTAACAGCAAATACTTTAATATATAAAGATGGTACATGGGAAATATCAACAAGCAATAGAGAAAATAATTTCATATCACGCTTTTTACAAGAGCCTGATGTAAAGGGTATTTGGAATAACCATGTTACGGAAAGCTATTTTATTTATCGGTATGCCAAAAATATATTTAATGATTATGAGTTGGAAGATTTAAAAAATATAATTACATCAAAGGTTGGTAACAGTGAAAGTAAAATCCATAGAATAATTGATAATGTATATACTGAGGGAAAAATAAATTCGTTTATTGATCAGATTAGATACGGTATTCCTAAAGGGGGTAATGATATAAATACATTAATAATTGCAATTTGCTCATACGGCAATAATATTAGTACAATAGATTTATATCGGCACTTATTTTATATTATTAATGAAAATATAGATAATATTGATTTAGGCATTGAATGCATCAAGAGGACAAATCATATTTATCTTACAAAGGACATCTATAATTTATTAATACTTAAAAATAAACGTGTTTTCCTTGGTGGTGATTTAAATAAAGAAAAAGAAATAAAAGAAGCATTTCAAAAAAGACTGACAAATTTGTTAATTGAAGGTGATAAAACGTTTTATTCTTACGGCATAAAATTAAATGAGAGTATAGAATACTTCACTTATTTAGAATCCAGTGAGAAAATTATTGAATATATGAATAAATTGTTAACAGTTGGTAGTGATTATGAGATAGAGCATCAATATGATATACTAATTAAACGTACTGATACTGATTTTATTAAAGATGCAATACCGTTGTTAATAGTTGAAAATTATGTCGATAAAATAAATGACCAAAGGAAGCAAACAAAACTGAAGGAGATATAAATGCGTCAGATCATCAAAACAGAAAAAGCCCCGGGCGCCATCGGGCCCTATTCCCAGGGAATCGAATTTGACAACAAGCTGGTCTTCACCTCCGGCCAGATCCCGCTGGACCCCAAGACCGGCCAGTTGGTCGAGGGCGACATCAAGGCCCAGACCAAACAGGTGATGGAGAACCTGAAGGCGGTGCTGGAGGCCGGCGGCTCAAATATGAAGAAGGTCATCAAGTGCACGGTCTTTATGGCCGACATGAACGACTTTGCCGCCATGAATGAGGTCTACGGCGAATACTTCCAGCAAGCGCCCCCGGCCCGCTCGGCCTTCCAGGTGGCCCGGCTGCCCAAGGATGCGAAGATCGAGATCGAAGCGATAGCGGAAATCTGACCACAGAATACTGTCAGCCAAAGCGGGTATACTCCTTTCCTAATCACTACTCACTATTCAATAGTCAGTAGACACTAAATGGTCAAAGTGAAAGGATGGAGTATGGGAGCAAAATGTTTTAACCAGGTATTGGTCTGGCAAAAAGCGCATCAATTGACGCTAAATGTTTACCGCTATACGGAGGGGTTCCCTCGAAGGGAAATATACTGTTTGATTTCCCAAATGAGACGGGCAATGATCTCTGTTCCGGCCAATATTGCCGAGGGTTTTAAGAAAAAGGGCAAGGCCGACAAACTGCGATACATGAACATCACCCAGGGGTCATTGGAAGAATCAAGATATTACCTGATCCTGGCCGGTGATCTGGGGTACGGCAATTCAGAAAACCTGCTGTTTTCTCTGGAAGAGGTCAGCAGGCTGCTGGAAGGCTATATTCAAGGCATCATCAAGAACATGGGGACATAGTTGTTAACAGAATAATTATCATTACTGGATAGTGTCTACTGTATAGTGGATACTCCTGGGAGTTGTAGTGCAAAGACACAAGATCATCCTGAACCCCAAGGCCCACGGCGGAGAGGCGGCCGGGCATGCCGAGCAGGTCAAGTCGCTGTTCACGGCCTACGGGTTGAACTTTGAGCTGGCCCTGACCGACCACGAGGGCGACGGGGCCAGGCTGGCCAAGGAGGCCATTGAACGCGGTTTTCAGATCATCGTTGCCGCCGGCGGCGACGGGCTGGCCGGCGAAGTGGCCGGGGCTTTGGTGGGCAGCCAGGCGGTGTTCGGCATGATACCCCTGGGCTCGGGCGACGATTTTGCCAAGTCGCTTAAGATCGGCCGTTCCATACCACAGGCGGTGGAGGCCATCAGGGACCGGCAGACCATGATGGTGGATGCCGGAACGGTCAGCTCGCCGCTGCCCGGAGGGCAGAAGCTGGAACGCTACTTTTTCAACTGCGTGGGCATAGGCCTGGACGGCGAGGTGATAATAGAGAAGCTGAAGATCAAGGGCCTGCGGGACCTGAAGCTGTATCTTTGGGCCACCGTCAAGGCCCTGCTGCGTTACAAGGGCCAGAAGATGTCCTTTGACTTCGGACAGGGCAAGGTCTGGCACCAGACGCTGGTGGCCGAGATCACCAACGGCAAGAGCGTGGGCGGCGGGTATTACCTGAACCCCGGGGCCAAGGTGGACGACGGCCTGCTGGACCTCTGCCTGATCCATAAACTTACCTGGCCGGAGTTCTTTATGCATGTTCCAAAGACATTCAAGGGAAGGCATACCGACATCCGCCAGGTGACCATGGGCAAATTGACCAGGGTCACGGTGGAGTCGGAAACCCCGATGTCGGCCCAGGTGGACGGAGAGCTGTGGCCTTATGTCAACCGGTTCGATATCTCCATCGTCCCCAGGGCCCTCCAGTGCATAGCGGGTAAGGATGATGTGGGGGATAAGTTAAAAAGTTTTTCCTGAGATCCTTGAGACTTGACGGATGGTGTTTTAGCTAAAGGTAGCGATAGCCTAAAGGCTATCGCTGGTTTCCATCAAGGCTTGTGCTGAGCGGTGCCGAAGTACCTCGGTGGAGGCCTACAGTATTAGTCTCAACGAGACTTGATGATATCCAGCGATGTCATTCATGGCATCGCGATGTTGATAAAAGATCAAAGACTATCAATAAACATTCCTGTTTAAATTGACGAATCCGGAAAAGGCCGGGGTGGTCGCAAAATGCGACCACCTAAAATATCGTGTAGAATAATAATGAATAAACGTTTATACATAATCAGCATTCTCCTTTTTCAGGTTCTCCTGGCCGGCTTAGTCCTGGCCCAGCCCAAGCCGCCCATGGCGCCGGTGGTGGCCTGGAGCGACAGCATCAACGGTTTCGTCCGTTCCGACGATTATCACTGGCTTAAAGAGCGGTCCGATCCCCGGGTCAAAAGATATCTGGAAGCCGAGAACGCCTACACCGATTCGGTGATGGCCCCCACCAGGGGCTTGCAGAAAAAACTGTACCGGGAGTTTCTGAACCGGATCAAGCAGACCGATCTATCGGTCCCGGTGAAGCGCGACAGTTTCTATTACTACTCCCGCACCGTCAAGGGCCAGGACTATTATATCTACTGCCGGAAGAAAGGGTCTCTCAAAGCCTCTGAAGAAATATTACTGGACGAGAACAAACTGGCTCGTGGACACTCCTACTATTCTATCGACATTACCGAGGTCAGCCCCGATCACTCCATCCTGGCCTATGCGGTGGACACCAGTGGAGCCTTTGTCTACGATGTGCATTTCAAGGATATGAAGGCCCGGAAGAACATTCCCGGCACCATTTCCGGCGTCAGGAACATCGTCTGGGCCAACGACAGCCGGACCGTTTACTACGAAGCCGTGGACAGCACCCAGCGCTCCGACCGGGTGTTCCGCCGCCGGCTGGGGGAGGGCCGGGACAGCCTGATCTACCATGAGACAGACCCCCGGTTCTGGGTAAGCATCAGCAAGACGTTTTCCCAGCAATACCTGTTCATCACCTCCGCCAGCAAGGAAGAGTCCGAGCTGCGCTATCTTAACGCCGGCCGGACGGAGGACAGCTTCAAGCTTTTCCGGCCCCGGCGCCAGAAGGTCGAATACTGGCTGGAACACCACGGCCCGGACTTCTACATCTTCACCAATGACAGCGCCCAGAACTACCGGCTGCTGAGGGCCCCAATCTCCGATCCCGCCGCCAAGAACTGGGTGGAAGTGATCCCGCACCGGCCCGATGTCCTGCTGGAAAACGTGCTGATGTTCCGGGATTTCATGGCTATTCAGGAACGGACGAACGGCTTAAGCGGGCTGAAGGTCATTAAATGGGGCGATACCACGGCGGCTGCGGTCCTGAAATTCCCGGAGCCGGCCTATTCCATCTACCCCTGGCAAAAATACGATTATAATTCCTCCAAGCTCCGCTATACCTACAATTCGCTGGTGACGCCGCCTTCGGTCTACGAATACGAGATGGACAACGGCACCTATCACCTGCTGAAAAGACAGGCAGTGCTGGGCGGATACGACCCCCGGCGCTATGTTTCGGAGAGGATATACGCCGCCGCTCCGGACGGGTCCCGCATCCCAATTTCGCTGGTCCGCCGCCGGGGATTGAAACTGGACGGCAGCAATCCCTGCTACCTTACCGGCTATGGCGCTTACGGAGATAATAATGATCCCTACTTCAGCTCCAGCCGGTTGAGCCTGCTGGACCGGGGCTTCGTCTATGCCGTGGCCCAGGTGCGGGGCGGCCAGGAGATGGGACGGGGCTGGTATCTGGACGGAAAACTCCTTAACAAAAAGAACTCATTCACCGATTTCATCGCCTGCGCGGAGCATCTGGTAAAACAGGGATTCACCTCTTCCAATAAATTGGTGATCAGCGGAGGCAGCGCCGGAGGACTGCTGATGGGGGCGGTGGTCAACAGCCGGCCCGATCTGTTCCGGGCCGCGGTGCTGGACGTGCCGTTCCTGGACGTCATCAACACAATGCTGGACCCCACCATTCCCCTGACCACCGCCGAATACCAGGAATGGGGCGATCCCCGGGATCCCCAGTATTACCGGTACATGCTTTCCTATTCGCCTTACGACAACATCCGGGCCCAGGACTATCCGGCCATGCTGGTAAGCACCGGCTGGAACGACGCCAACGTGGCCTATTGGGAGCCGGCCAAGTGGGTGGCCAAACTTCGGACCGCCAAAACAGACAGCAACCGCCTGGTGCTGAAGACCGATATGAAAAGCGGACACCACGGGCCTTCCGGCAGATACGGATATCTTAAGGACCTGGCCTTTGAATATGCATTCATATTGGATGTGCTGGGGATCAGGAAATAAACGAGAAATGATGCATAAGACAAAAGAACATAAAGGATGAAAGCACTATCGCTTCTCTCCGGAGGCCTGGACAGCATCCTGGCCGCCAGGACCGTTATGGAACAGGGCATTGAGGTCATCGGCCTCTGCTTTGTCACCCCGTTCTTCGGGCCGGAGCCGGCCCGCAAAGCCGCCGGCCAGCTGGGCATCAAATTGATCGAACACGATTTCACCGATGAATACTTCGAGATGATGAAGAACCCCCGCTACGGATTCGGCGGGAACATGAACCCCTGCATAGACTGTCACGGGATGATGTTAAGGACCGCCCACGGCCTGCTGGAGGAGCATGGGGCCTCGTTCCTGATAACCGGAGAGGTGATGGGGGAACGGCCCATGTCCCAGACCAAGGGAGGCTTGAATGCAGTGCTGAAACTTTCCGCCGACCGGGACCTGATCCTGCGCCCCCTGTCGGCCAAACTTCTGGCGCCCTCCAAACCGGAGCGGGAAGGCTGGGTGGACCGGGAAAGACTCCACGACTTTTCAGGACGGGGCCGCAAGCGGCAGGAGGAACTGGCCAAAAGTTTCGGGATAAAGGATTATCCCCAGCCGGCCGGCGGCTGCCTGCTGACCGAGCCCAACTATTCCACCCGGCTTAAAGAACTGCTTAAGCACGAAGGCCTGGTGAGGAGGGATGTGGAACTGCTGGCCGCCGGGCGGCATTTCAGGATCGCCCCCAACGTAAAGCTGGCGGTGGGGCGCAACAAGGCGGAGAACGAAGTTCTGCTGAAAATGGCCGGGGAGGATGTCATGATCATTCGCCCCGATCACACCATCAAAGGCCCGGTGAGTCTGCTGCGGGGAAGACCGGATGAGGCCGGGCTGGCCCTGGCCCTGCAGATAGTGGCCCGGTACTGCGATGTTAAGATCGATGAAAAGCTAAGCCTTAACATTTATTCAGGCAAGGATCAGATGAAAACCATGGAAACGGTAAAACCTGCCGAGCAGGAAGTGAACGGTTACATGATATGAAAAAAATAATTCTGATAATTTCCCTATGGTTGCTGCTCCTCACACCTGCCCTGGCCCAGCAGGACACTACATTCAAGAAACCTCACCGCTCGGCCTTTCTGGCGGTTTCATTTTCTGCCGTGATCCCGGGAGGCGGGCAGTTGTATACCCAGAATTACCTGAAAGCGGCCGGGTTTGCCGGGGCACTTGGCTATGTGGGATATAATTGGTATAAATATGACCAAGATTACATGAATTCCAGCTGGGCCGAAGAGGACTATTATTACCAGAAACGCCGCAAGTACATGTTGTGGACCATTGGTGTCTGGCTGGGTTCGCTGGCTGACGCCTATGTCAGCGCCCACCTGTACAAATTCAACCAGAACTCCGAACCGCGGATAACTTTTGTGATCGACCGGAATAAGCTGGCTCTGGCGGGACGGTTTTGACCCAACCCTTTCACCCCTTCCCGCATCGGGAAGGGGCCGGGGGTTAGGTCGGAAAAACCATACTTACAAATGCATCCCATCTTGAATACAAGGAGAACCTAATGCCGATAACAACCAACTTAATTCTTCTGGGCTTCGGGCTGTTCCTGGCCTTCGCAGTCTTATGGCTGTTCCTGAGGGGCTTAAGCCGCTGGAAGTTCTTCCAAAGCCTGGGCCTGGTGCTGAACATCAGCGGGCTGTACGTGGCTTTCCGGCTCTTTTTGCATTGGGGTCATATTCCCTTGAAAACGCAGACCCATACCCTGGTTCTTTCCATCGGGGTGTTTTTGGGATTCTATCTGGCCATCAAGATCTTCGAATACCTGGGATTTGACCTGTTGCTTTCCCACAGCAGAAAGGCCCAGGTACCGCTGCTGTTGCGGGACATCATGCGCTGGATGCTGGCTATACTGGTGTTCTTCATCATCCTCAAGGTGAACCTGGGGGTCAACCTGGGGCCGCTGTTTGCCACCTCGGCCGCTTTGACCTTCATCCTGGGCATCGCCATGCAGGACGTGCTGGGCAATCTGTTCGCCGGGATCGCCCTGAACCTGGAACGGCCCTTTGCCATCGGCGACTGGGTGATGATCAACAACCAGGAGGGGCAGGTGGAGAACATGACCTGGCGGGCCACCCGGCTTAAGACCTTCACCGACGACTACGTGATCATTCCCAACGCCTCCATCGCCAAGAACGAGATCATCAACTACAGCCATCCCACCCCCATCCACGCCCGGGAACTGGTGATCGGCGTTCCCTACACCGCCGCGCCCAGCCTGATCAAGCAGGTGATCTCCGGGGCCATGACCGAAGCCCACGGGGTGATCAAGGATCCCCAGCCCCGGGTCTGGCTGAAGGAGTACGACGACTATACCATCAACTACCGGGTCAAATTCTGGATCGACGATTTCGGAGACCTGTATGAGATCGAGGACGACGTGATGAGCCGGATCTGGTACCATTTCAAGCGCCACGGCATTGAATTCCCCTATCCCATCAGCGACGTCCGGGTGACCCCGGCCAAGGTCCGGGAACCGGAGGAACTGCGCCGGGCGGAAGAACAGCAGGCCGGCCTGTATCTCAAACAGGTGCCGCTCTTCGCCGCCATTCCCGAAAAGGACCTGAAAAGGCTGGCCGCCAGCCTGCAGGCCAAGACCTTTGCGGCCGGCGAGCATCTGGTGCGGCAGGGCGATGAGGGCGGGTCGTTTTACATCATCAAGCAGGGAAAGGTGGAGGTGCTGGTGGCCGATCCCGAAGGCCGCCAGACCAGGGTGGCCGAACTGGAAACGGGCAAGTTCTTCGGCGAGATGTCCCTGCTGACCGGGGAGAAGCGCAGCGCCTCGATCCGGGCCGTCGGGGACGTGGAGGTGCTGGCGGTGGAGAAGAAGGACATCAGCCCGATACTGACGGCCAACCCCAAGATAGCCGAATCGCTTTCCAAGATGATCGAGCAAAGGCAGAAGGAGAACCTGGAGCGGATCGCCAAGTCCCGGGCCATCTCCGAGGAGGAGCGGCGGGCCGCCAGCTCGGCCAGCATTCTGAAGAAGATCCGAAATTTCTTCGCGATGTAAAACGAGAGGATTGCTTTTACCACGATTGCGCCCCGCCACACTTCGACTGCGGCTTAAGCATGCTCTGTCCGGCGGCTCAGTGTCCGGCGGGGCTATAGCGCGCAGTAACTGAAACACGGAATTCAGAAAAGTTTTTTCCTGCATTCATGGATTCCTAATAAAAGGTCCAAGGATATCGAATTCAAATTACAAAATAAGTCAGGCGAGGCCCGGCGGGGCACAGTTACCACCGCCCACGGCCAGATTCAGACCCCGGCCTTCATGCCGGTGGGCACCCAGGGCACAGTCAAGTCCCTGACCCCCCGGCATCTGAAGGACATCGGATCCCAGATCATTCTGGGCAACGCCTACCACTTATATCTGCGGCCGGGCCAGGAACTGGTGAAGAAGGCCGGCGGACTTCATAAGTTCATGGGCTGGGACCGTCCCATCCTCACCGACTCCGGAGGCTTTCAGGTGTTCAGCCTGGCCGAGCTCCGCAACATCAGGGAGGAGGGGGTCAGCTTCCAGTCGCACATAGACGGCTCTTCCCACCTGTTCACCCCGGAAAGCGTGATGCGGCTGGAGGCCGATCTGGGGGCGGACATCATCATGTGCTTTGACGAATGCATTCCCTATCCCGCCACTTTGGAATATGCCGAGCGCTCCACCGGCCGCACCATCCGCTGGGCCCGGCGCTGCCGTGACGAGTTCCTGGCGCTCAATTCCGGCCAGGCTTTGTTCGGCATCGTCCAGGGCGGGACCTACCCGGAGCTGCGCCAGCGGAGCGCGGAAGAACTGGTGGAGATCGGCTTTGAGGGATACGCCATCGGCGGGCTGGCCATCGGCGAACCCAAGGAGCAGACCTGGGAGGCCATTACCACCGCGAACTCCGTGCTGCCGGAGGAAAAACCCCGTTACATGATGGGGGTGGGCTTTCCCGAGGACATCATCCAGGGGGTCTCTTTGGGAGTGGACATGTTCGACTGCGTGATGCCCACCCGCAACGCCCGCAACGGCTCGCTGTTCACTTCTTCCGGCCGGCTGGCCATGCGCAACGCCAAACATTTTGACGACTTTGCCCCGGTGGACCCGGAATGCGACTGCTATCTCTGCCAGAACTTTTCCCGGGCCTATCTCCGGCACCTGTACATGTCAGACGAGATCCTGGCCTCAACCTTAGGGACGATGCATAACCTCAGGTTTTATCTAAGAATGATGGAGGATATGCGCCTGGCCATTGAAGAACAAAGATTTGATGAGTGGCGTAAAGAATTCATGGGCAAATATTATAACAATGATGGGGCCACCAGTCTTTAAAAAATCAATAGGGAGGAAAAATCATGAACCGGATAACATTTACCGGCATCATTTTCTGCCTGCTGGCTTTGACTTCCAACCTGTTTCCCAAGAGTCTGGTCCATGCCTCGCCCGGAAGCGGCAACATAACCATCGAGACCAGGAACATAGATAACGCCCAGAAGGAACTGCAAAAAGCGGCCACTGAGCTGAAGGTCGTTTTCAAAAGCTACAGCGACTACAAGAACAGCTCCAATAACAAGCGGGCCATCAGCGCCAACTGCCTGGTGGATAAAACCCAGGCGGTGGCGTTCATCAATCTGGTGGCTGGCTGGGGCTCGGTTCAGTCCCAGTCGTATTACGAGAACCAGGACGAGCTGGATCTGCCGGCCAAGGAGAAAAAACTTAAGGCCTTTCAAAGATACCTGGCCAAAATACTCACTTCGGCCAGCCCCGACCCCGACGTGGTGGCGTTGATCAGCCAGCAGGTGCAGAGCCTGGAATACGAGGTTAACCGGATCAAGGGGGAGGGCCAGGGCAAGTCGGCCAATATCTCCATCCAGATCCAGGAAAAAGGCTACAACCAGCAGCCTTTTGAATTCCTGGGGCCAAAGTCCTTCATCAAGACCGTGGCCATGGCCCTGGCGCTTCTTTGTCTGATGATGGGGGTGGTGCTGGGCTGGCTGATGGCCAAGTACAAATTCAAAAACAAAAAGACGGCCTGATCCAACGTGGGTTGACAGGATTTACATGATTAACTGACCATTTAAAACAACTCGCCGATAGTGACATGCCCAAGATCGCGGCCATAGACATAGGCTCCAACGCCATCAGGATGGCGGTGGCGGAGGTCTCCGCCGCCGGACTTCCGCAAAACCTTAAGCACTACCGGGAACCAGTGCGGCTGGGAACGGATGTCTTCACTGCGGGCCGGGTCGGCCGGGAAACCATCGAAGCAGCGCTGGCGGCCCTTAAAAAATACCAAGTGATCATAAACTCCATGGCAGCCCAGCCCGTCAGGGCCGTGGCCACCGAAGCCCTGCGCCGGGCCGGCAATTGCTCCGAGGTCCTTCAAACCATCGAACTTGAGACCGGCCTGAAAGTGGAGATAATATCTCCGCAGACCGAGGCTGAATTGGTGCTGAACGCTCTCTCCCAAAAAATAGATCTGACGGGAAGGAACGTTCTTCACCTGGAGTTGGGCGGGGGCAGCCTGGAACTGAGCACGGTACTAAACGGCACCCTGGCCGCTTCCCAAAGCTTTGAACTCGGAGCTATAAGGCTTTTGCAAAACATCAGAGCAACGAACAAGGACCAGGCGCTGTCCGACATCAAAAAACTGGCCGGACCTGCACTTGTTTGGCTGGATGAAGCCCAGAAACAGCATCAAATGGATGTTCTGGTCGGCACCGGGGGAAGCCTGGAGCTTTTGGCTGATCTGGCGGTCCAGGTGACGGGCTCTGGCAAAAAGAACCACCTGCATCGTGGCAGCCTGGAAAGGATCGTGGACTCTCTGATTCCATTGGACCTGAAACAGAGAATGGACCGGTTCAACCTGAAACCAGACCGGGCGGACGTGGCCCTGCCGGCGGCGCTGCTGATCTTGGTCCTGCTGGGAAACACCAGACTGGACGAGATCCAAGTCCCCCGGGTGGGATTGAAAGACGGTTTGCTCATGGCAATAGCACAATCTCTAAATACAGGAAACAGCAATGACGGCTAAATTCGTCGAAGGGCAGGAACTGCCGGGCAAGCTGATAGCGGTGGAAGGGCTGGACGGCTCGGGCAAGTCCACCCAGATCCACCTGGTCAAGCGCTGGCTGGAACTGGAGGGCTACAAGGTCTTCTTCACCGAGTGGAACTCCTCGCCCCTGGTCCGGCAGTCGGTGAAGAACGGGAAGCGGGAGCAGCTCTTGACCCCCACCACCTTTGCCCTGATCCACTGCACCGATTTCGCGGACCGCTACGAGCGCCAGATCCTGCCGCTGCTCCACGCCGGGTACATCGTGCTGGCCGACCGCTACATCTACACCGCCTTCGCCCGGGACGCGGTGCGGGGCTGCGACCGGGACTGGGTGAAAAGCCTGTACAGCTATGCGGTCCACCCCCACGTCACCTTCTTCTTCGACGTGCCGCTGGAGATGGCGCTGTCCCGGATCATGTCGGGGCGGGCCAAGCTGAAGCACTACGAGGCCGGCATGGACATGGGTTATTCTCCCGACATCCTCCAGAGCTTCAAGACCTTTCAGGGGAAGATGCGGGAGGAATACCTGCGGATGACCGAGGAGTTCGGGTTCATCAAGATAGACGTGGGCCGCCCGCCCGACCAGCTGCAGAAAGAGGTGCGGGGCCACATTCAGGAACGGATAGAGCTGGAGAGGTACAAATGGAAAACATCGCGCTGACCCCCAAGAAATTCTACGGCCAGGGGCTTCCCAACGTCGACCCGGGAACACTCAACGGCAAGCTGATCGTGATAGAAGGGGCCGACGGCTCCGGGCGCACCACCCAGATCAACCTCCTCAGCGACTGGCTGGAGCGGCTGGGCTACGCCACCACCCGGGTGGGCCTTAAAAGATCGAAGCTGGTGGGGGCCGAGCTGGAGGAGGCCATGCAGGGCAACACTCTCAGCCCCATCACCCTGTCGCTGTTCTACGCCACCGACTTTGCCGACCAGCTGGAGAAGACCATCATCCCGGCCCTGAAGTCGGATTTCATCGTGCTGGCCGACCGCTACATCTACACCCTGATGGCCCGGGACATCGCCCGGGGGGTGGACCCGGCCTGGGTGCGCGAGGTCTACGGCATAGCCCTGGTCCCGGACGCGGTCTTTTACCTGAAGGCCGGCCCGGAGCTTCTGGCCGAGCGGAATTTCAAGAACAAGGGCGGACTGGACTACTGGGAATCCGGCATGGACATTCAGCGCAGCGGCGACCGCTACGAGTGCTTTATAAAATACCACCGCAAGATCCAAAACATCTTCGGGGAAATGCAGGAGCATTACGGGTTCGAGTCCGTCAATGCCGGAAGGGCGCCCAACACCATTTCCCAGGACCTGATCTCCAAGGTCAGGTTCATATTAAGCCCGCTGGAGTTGAACAGCCGGGAAGAATAGGGATTTTTACTTTACCGGGGCAGACAGGATTAACATGATTCCACGGATTTGATTTTATTCAAATAAATATCCATGGAGAACCTTGTATAGTCAATAATATTCGTGCCGTTTTGCCGCTGCAGCGGCACCCCGCCCACAGGCGGTGGCGTTTGTTTCGTGGGTTGGAATAAAAAATCATGTAAATCCTGTCAAAAATATTCATGGAACTATACATACTAAGACACGGGCTGGCCGGGGAGTTCGGGGATCCCCGCTACTCCGACGACAGCCAGAGACCGCTGACCGCCGAGGGCAAGCGCAAGATGCTCCAGGCGGCGCTGGGCATGAAGGCCATGGGTCTGTCCTTTGACTTGGCCTTTGCCAGCCCGTACCTGCGGGCCCGGCAGACCGCCGAGATCGTATGCCGGCTGCTGGACTGCCTTGATATCCTGCAGATCACCGAAAACCTGGAGCCCGGCCGGGATCCCAGAAAACTGATAGCCGAGATAAACGAGAATGCTCCGAAGAACAAAAGCGTGCTGATAGCAGGGCACGAGCCATTTTTAAGCGGGCTGATAGCATATTTGATCTCCGGCAGCCACAGTCCCCAGGTAGAATTCAAGAAAGGGGCCTTGTGCAAGCTGGAGGCAGGAGAGTTGAAATACGGGCGCTGCGCCGCGCTTCACTGGCTGTTGACCAGCAAACAAATGGGGATGATGGTTGGCAAATAAAGATATATCGTTCGGCTCTTGACAAAGCCCCTAAATTGAGTTACACTAATTAATTAGAGATAAATAATTGCATATTGTGTAAAATATGCATCATTTCCCGGAAACCGAAATAGTTATAGAGTTATCTAACTTATAATCCCCTTTACAGTCCATTGAATTTAAAGACCTTGCAGCTTTTGGTAAAACAGTCAAAGCGAAGAGATCCGGCACTATTCTTGCAGTAATATTCTTCAATATATAAAACATGGAGAAAACATGAAACACCATGGCATAAAAATGGCTGTCATCGGCCTGATGATATTAGCCGTATCAGGGTCAGCCCAGGCCCAGTGGCTGTCCCTTACCCAGGCCGGACCGGCCCAAAAGCCGGTCAGCCTGTTGCAAAGCGGCAACAGCCAGATCGTTTTTGAGATCAATGTTCCCGGTTTCGAAAAAAGCACAGCCAGCACCAAGGGCGGGGACTTTGGCCTGCTGACCATTCCCGGGCAGGGCTACAATACCGCCGTCGGCCAGCCTAAGCTTCCGGTGATATCCGAATGGCTGGAGATACCCCAGGGCGCAACGGCCACGGCTGAATTTCAGATACTGGAAAGCCGGGAAGTAAGCCTGAAGGAACTGGGAATAGAGCAAAAGATCGTCCCGGTGCAGTACCCGGTGCCCAAGATCGAAGGCGCCGCCGAAAAGATACCGTTTGCCATGGACGATAACATTTATTCCAAGGACAAATTCTTCGGGCAGGCCAAAGTAACCCTTTCCCGTCCGGTAAGCATGCGTGCCAAGCGGGCGGTGCTGGCCAGTTTTAATCCCATATCCTATAACCCGGTAAGCGGAAGGCTGAAAATAGCCACCAGGGTCAAAGTGACTGTAAATCTTTCCGGATCGGACCAGGCCCGCACCAACAGCATTTACCAGAAATATTCCTCCAAACTATACGACAAACATGTGACGGGCATCACCATCAATGAGTTGGCCGTAAGCAAGGCAGGGAAAGCCGTTCTTCCGGCCCCGGTCAATCAGTTGATCATAGTGGTGGATTCATTCTACACCGGCATCCAACCGCTGGTGGACTGGGACACCCGCAAGGGATATCATGTGACCGTGACCAGAACTTCGGAGATCCCCGGCGGGGCAGATACCACTCACATCCGGCAGTACATTCAGTCGGTCTATGACGGAGCCAACCCGCCGGATCTGGTCCTACTGGTGGGCGATGTTAACGGCATACCGGCCCATCGCAGCACCGAGGAGGATCTGCCCTATACCGACCTGTACTATTCCACCATGGCCGGAAGCGACATCGTCCCCGATCTTTATCTCAGCCGGATCTCGGTGGCCAACACCCCCCAGCTGGGGTATTATCTTACCAAGTATCTAAACTACCAGCAGGGCAGTTGGGGGGCAAGCCAGGACTGGATGTCCAAGGCCTATTTTACCTCCACCAATGATCCTATGCATGTGCTGACCGACCTGACCGATAACTATTGCATGGCCCTGTCCCGGAGCCACGGCATCACCTGTGATTCGCTTTACGCTTATTACGGCACCGGCACCCCTATAGCCACGGCCTTCAACGACGGCAGGACGGTGATGGCCTATACCGGACATGGTTCCACAACCAGCTGGTCCGGCCCCAGTTTCACCCAGGCTGACATCAACGCCTTGACCAATGCCTATATGTCAACCTTCGTCACCAGCTTTGCCTGCCAGACAGGCGATTTCAGCTTGGGCGAGTGCTTTGGGGAGACCTGGATCAGGACTGCCAACAAAGGCGCCATCGCATTTTGGGGCTCCTCGGTCTATTCCTACTGGGACGAGGACGATATTCTTCAGCGCCGGATGTTCGACGCCTTTCTGGACAGCGGTTATACTCTGATCGGCGGGATGACGGTCAAGGCCAAGCTGGACCTGGGCCGCTTTTACGGCTGGGATCAGGCGGTCAGCGTTACCGTGAACCGTTATTTTGAGCAATATAACATTTTTGGCAACGCCGGGGTGGACCTGTACACCCAACAGCCGGCCGCCCTGACGGTAACCCACCCCGACAGCATTTCAGCCTGGCCCAGCCAGCTAACTGTCAATGTCGATGCCGGAGGTCCGGTACAGGACGCATTGGTGGCCGTTTACCGTCCCAGTACCAAAACCCTGCTGATCTCGGGTTATACTGATGCTGCCGGCAACATAACTTTCAACATAAACCCCGGGGGAGCGGTTGACAGTCTGGCGGTGACGGTCACCGCCCACAATTGCGCCCCGTATCAGGGCAAGATACAGACCTATTCCGGCGGGGCCTATGTGGCTCACCTGAAAAACACCGTTGACGATGCCACAGGGAACGGCGACGGTGTTTTGAACCCCAATGAGACTGCTGGGATACTTCTCTGGCTTAAGAATTTCGGGACCGACACCGCCAAGGCGGTCGGTGCCAAAATCAGAACCGGAGATGCCTACGTTTCCTTCATCGATTCTGTTGAAATTTACGGGGATATAGCTCCGGGAGATTCCATCGGCATTTTAGGATTTTCGCTGAATGTAGCAACTTCCGCCCCCGACAGCCACACCACCCTGTTCACTGTGGAATGCCGTGACAGCCGGGACACGGTCTGGCAGTCTGGCTTCATCCTGGTGATTAGGGCTCCTGAACTGGCTTATAAGTCCCACCTGGTGCTCGATCCGGCTGCCGGCGGTAACAACAACAGCATTCTGGAACCGGGAGAGAGCGACAGCATCCAGGTGACTATCAGCAACAGCGGAGGACAGACCGCCACCGGGACCACAGCACTGCTCAGCACTTCGGACCCGTACCTGACCATAACCGGGAACAGCGCTTCCTACGGGGACATTTCGTCCACCGGAGGCGCGGTCTCCGCCCCGGCCTATGCTGTGACGGTGGGCGCACCTCCGGCCTCTCCTTATTTCGCCTGGGTAAGGCTCAACATCAGCGCCTTAAGCGGAGGCTATGCCAGGACCGACAGTTTCCGGTTGGTGATAGGCGGAGCCGGGTTCTTTGATAATGTTGAGGATGCCGGCCTCACCGCAAAATATTCTGTACAATCGCAGTGGCACATAACCGGGCAAAGTTCTTACAGCCCGGGGCAAAGCTGGTGGTGCGGCGACAGCGCTTCCGGCCAATACAGCAGCCTGCTCGACGCCTCGCTGACAACGCCCGAGATCATACTGGGTCCCAAAAGCGAACTCAGTTTCTGGCATAAGTATGATACTGAGGCCACCTATGATTTCTGCAATGTGGAATACAGCACCAACAGCGGCAGCAGTTGGAACAATCTGGGTGCTTTTGACGGTTACCAGCCGGCTTGGGTTAAGCAAACATACGATCTATCGTCGATAACATCGGGGACGGTCATCAAAGTGAGATTCCATTTCACCTCCGACGGGTCGGTCACCGGCACCGGCTGGTATGTGGATGACATAAGGATACAGGAGACCACCGGCGTTGCCGGCACCCAGACCGACCCCGGCCTGCCATCAGTAATAGTGCTGGGACTGGCCTATCCCAATCCCAGCTCAGGTGGGGCGCTGATCAAGTATCAGCTCCCGCAAAAAATAAACACCGAACTAAGGGTCTACAATATTGCCGGCCAGATGGTCAGGACCATCCAAATGGGGATCCAGAACCCAGGCAATCAAAGCGTTTTTTGGAACGGCAGGGATCAAAATGATAAAAAAGTGGCAGCCGGAATTTATTTTTACCAGCTTAATGCCGGCGGTTTTTCGGCCACCAAAAAATTAGTGGTGATAAAATAAATCAACCTGCATGGAATACGGGCGTTTTCTGATCAAGAGAAAACGCCCGTTGACTTTAAGCGAAAGGCAGATATGAATAAAATTGTATTTTGGGGATTGCTGGCGCTGGTAATCACCGGTCCGGCCGGTGCGGTCAAACAGCTGGCGGTGGTAAGGTACTCCAAGAAAGAAGAACTGAAAGACATCTTATCCTATGGCCGGCTGGACGTGTTGAAAATAAAACCCGGCTACGGTGTGGAATGCCTGGCGGATGATTCCGAACTGGCCGTCTTAAAGGACAGGGGATGTGCCGTTGATGTGATCATTGACGACGTCATTGCCTACTACCGGAAGATCAAGTCCGGTTACAAGTCCGACTCCTTCGGCCCCTATTACAGCTACGCCGAGGCGGTGGCCGAGATGAACAGCCTGCATGCCCAGTACCCGTCACTGGTGTCCGCGCCGGAATCGCTGGGGGCCGGGTGGGAAGGCAGGCCGGTGTGGGCTTTTAAAGTATCCAACAGCCCCGCCTCGGACAACGGAAAACCGGGAGTGCTTTATACCGGCGTGCACCATGCCCGGGAGCCGATCACGGTGACCATAACCCTGGGATTTGCCAGATACCTCTGCCAGAATTACAGCACCGATCCCGGCATAAAAACGCTGGTGGATAACCGGCAGATATGGTTCATACCGGTGGTCAATCCCGACGGCTATGTGTTCAACCAGACATATTCAGATTCCCTATGGCGCAAGAACCGCCGCAACAACGGGGACGGCAGCTACGGGGTGGACGTGAACCGGAATTATCCCTATATGTGGGGATATGACAATAGCGGCTCCAGCCCCACGCCGTCTTACGAGACTTACCGTGGCCCCTCGGCCGGTTCCGAGCCGGAAGTTCAGGCGGTGATGGGACTGATGATCAGGGAGGGATATTTTAAAACAGCGCTTAATTACCACAGTTACAGCAACCTGTGGATATATCCCTGGGGCTATGCCAGCATCCAAGCCCCTGATTCATCGATCTTCCGCGATATCTCTATGGAGATTGCTGCCTACAACGGTTATGCCTACGGTACTTCTTGGGAACTTTTATATAACACCAACGGGGATTCAGATGACTGGATGTATGGGGAGGAACTGGATAAACCAAGGTGCTTCGCCTTTACCCCGGAGGTGGGGGAGGATTTCTGGCAGGCTGATACCGCCGGCATCGTCGAGCAGTTCAACGAAAACCTGATACCCAACATAATGACGGCCCAGGCCGCCGGTGCCTATCCTGTCCCCACCGGAAAGACATCAATAGCCGGCGGAGACGGCGACACCCTGGCCGAGTCCGGGGAACTTTTGGACCTTTCGCTGGAGGTAAAGAACCGGGCCCTGGATGCAGAAGCCAACGGCATCACCGGAACCCTGGGAAGCAACGACCCCTACATGGAGATCAAGCAGGCTGCCGGGGCTTTTGGGGATATTTCGGCGCTTGCCACAAAGTATAACACAGTTCCTTTCACCATCAGCATAGATACTGTTTGCCCGGCCGGACACGCGGCTGATTTCGAGGTCAAACTTAAGGACACCGAAGGCTCCATTTATCCAGGGCAGGTCCGCCTTTCCATGACCGGCGGCATTGATACCATATTTCATAACGAGGTAGAGGCAGGGATCGGGGATTGGACCCACAGCGGATCAGGTGATCTGTGGCATATCACCACCCATTCCAGCCACACCCCAAGCCACAGCTGGTACTGCGGCAATGAAGGCAGCTGGGTCTACAGTGACGACATGAACTGCCGGCTGGTGTCCGGGCCCATCACCGCCAAGAGGTATTACACTTTGAGTTTCTGGCACCGCTACGGGTTGGAACTGGACTGGGATTATGGTTACGTGGAAGTATCCACAGACAACGGCGCCACCTGGATCCTGGCCGGACCTAGGTTCAACGGGACCTCCGGCTGGACCAAGCACACCATCGATCTCAGCGCTTACTCGGAAACGATCAGGCTGGGCTTCAGGCTTAATTCCGACAGCTACGTGACCGACGAAGGCTGGTACCTCGACGACATCGTGGTCACCGGAGACACCTCCAGCAACCGGCCTCCGGGAAAACCCCTGGCTGTTTCTCCCTCCGGAGGCGCCATAGTGCCCGACTCCCTGCCGTATTTGACCGTAAGCAATGCCAGCGATACCAATGGAGATCTTTTGTCCTATGGTTTCAACATTTACTCCGATTCTCTGCTGACCAGCATCTACGCCCAGGGAAAAAATGTGGCCTCAGGTTCCGGCAGCACGTCCTGGCAGTTGACCAAAGCTCTGGTCCCGGGTCATTACTGGTGGCGGGCTTATGCCGAAGACGGCAAGGAGAGAGGCTTGTTCTGCGACAAGGCCCATTTCTCCTATGATCCCGACGGAATTCAGGGGGATCCGGATTCCCGGTTGATCCCGAAAACATTTTTCCTGGAACAAGGTTATCCCAATCCCAGCCGCGGCAGAGTGGAAATAACATACCAGTTGCCCCGGTCAGGAGCGGTTCAAACTAAAATCTACAATGTTTCCGGCCAGTTGGTAAGGGTTTTGGAAGCAGGCCCCAAGCCGGCCGGCTATCATGCGGTCCGCTGGGACGGGCGGGATGATCAGGGGCAGAACCTCGGTTCGGGGATATATTTCTGCAAACTGCAGACCGAAGGATTAAGCGCCACCCAAAGACTAACAGTCATCAGGTAAAATAAATATACTTCAAAGTAAGGGAGCCATGAAAATAAAATTATTATTGATCCCGGTTATGCTGTTGCTGCTGGTCCCGGCTGGTCTACAGGCCCAGTCCGGCAGTTTGATCCCGGTGAAGATCTACATCTCCTCCCACGATGATGTCTACAAGTTTCAGAAGCTGGGGGTGGGAATAGAGGAACTTAGGGACGGTTATATAGAAGCCCGTATTGCTAAATCCAAGTATGATGAGTTGATCTCTTTGGGCTGGAAAGTGGAGGGAAGATTGGTGAAAAAAATTGATCCCAAAATCGCTCTCCAATATCACAATTATATCCAAATGACCAATTTCCTCGATTCGATCCACGCCCTTTATCCGGCTATCACGAAGAAGGTGTCAATCGGACAATCGGTCCAGGGCCGGGAACTGTGGGCGTTTCTGGTCACCGACAACCCGGACAGCGCGGAAAACGAAGCCGAGGTGCGGCTGGCCGCCAATATCCATGGCGATGAAACCGTTGGGCGGGAACTGTGCCTGGCGATGATAGATTCTCTAACGAAAGTGTATGGAGGCGTTTCCCCAATTACAGATATGGTGAACACCCGGGAAATTTGGTTCATGCCATCGTTAAATCCCGATGGTTATGAATTAGACCAGCGATATAACGCCAACGGCGTTGATCTTAACCGTAATTACCCTGTGCCAGATGGTTCGATCGGTGAGGATGGCACATATGTCAATGAAGTTGAAACACAATTGTTCATGGATTTTTGGTCAAGCAAACGGGCGGTGTTGTCCTTAAATTATCACGGTGGGGCTTTGGTCGCCAACTATCCCTGGGATTATACCGTCATCCGTTGCCCGGATGACCTGCTGGCGAAAGAAGTCTCTTTGGGTTATTCACGGCTGAATCCGCCGATGTACGCCAGTGCCGTTTTTGACAGCGGCGTGACCAACGGTTGGGATTGGTACTATGTTTATGGGTCACTGCAGGACTGGTCGTATCATGGTACGTCTTGTTTGGATGTCACGATGGAAATAGGGACCAAATGGCCGGAGGCAAGTACTCTCCCGGCTTATTGGAGTGACAACCGCGGCGGCATGCTTTTCTTCATCCGCCAGGCTGGATTGGGACTTCAGGGCCTGGTCACAGATTCCGCCACCGGCCTGCCCCTGGACTTTGCCCAGGTTGAGGTGGCGGGGATTGACAAGCCGGTCTACTGCGATTCCATAGGGGACTATCACCGGATGCTGCTTTCGGGCGCTTACGATCTCACTTTTTCCAAGGACGGATATTTCCCAAAGACCATCAGCGGTGTCCGGGTGAATTATGACAGCCTGACCAGCCTGGACGTGGCCCTGGTCAAGGATCCGGGGGGAGTAGAGGGCAATCCCTGCGAGATCGTGGCCCAGCGGATAAAACTGCTTAAGACCTATCCCAACCCCCTGCATAATTCAGTTACCGTTGCCTTCCAGTTATTTCAACGGTCAAGCTGCGATCTTAGAATATACAATGTTGCCGGCCAGCAGGTACGGAAAATACTTGACCGCACCATGGATCCCGGTATTTATGATATTAACTGGAATGGAATTGATGACGCCGGGCGGAAAACTGCCGACGGTGTTTATTGTTTTTGCTTGGATGCCGGGGGACAAAAAATTATGGGGAAAATGGTTAAGATCGATTGAGTAAATTCGCCGTTTTTTAAAGAGCGTTTTTCATTCTTGATTGGAAGGACCGAACCATGAAATTAAAAGCACTATCGTTTTTACTGATGGCGTTAGTTTCGGCAGTTGCCGGGACTGCCAACGAGCAGTTGATATCCGTTTCCCTTAAGGATCGGAATGATATTATCCGGTGGAGAGAAGAGAGAATACCCACGCGGCTGTTTTTGTCGGGACAAGCCCTGTCGGTTGCCGATATCCAAACAGTAATCTATTTGAAAACCAGGGGCTATCAGGTTGAGGTTATCGGCCCATGGAACAATCAAGGCGCATACTGGGTCGCCAGGAACGGTATTCCGATAGGGAAAGGGGAGCCCGAAAAGGTGCTTTGGCAAAAGGGGAAATCAGTGATAGGATACAACTCTTCCGGTAAGGAACTATCGTTGCCAGATCCTCACAGGTATCAGCCCTTTCCGGTAAAAGCGTTGCCAGCCAGATACTGGGATCAGATATTATTAGTCCGGTCGGCCCCGGCCAGGCTGAAGTCCGATCCGGAAATACAGGTCCTGGTGGACCAGGTAAATTCCGATACTCTGACCGCGACCATCCAGAGACTTCAGGATTTTAAGACCAGACTGGCCCTTTCCGACAGCTGTTATGCCGCGGAGGAATGGTTGCTTCAAAAATTCAATTCCTACGGATACAGCGCCGAATATGACAGTTTCTACCACGCCCGAAGCCTTTATTTTGCCGAGCCCTGGCCCGGGGCAGGATACGACCGTAATGTATTGGCCAAGGCCCCCGGTTCTTCCAGGCCATTACAGGAGTTTGTTATCTGCGGCCACCTGGATGCCACCACCCTGGGCGGTTATTCCCACCCCATCGATACCAGTCTCTGCCGCACCGACGCTCCCGGGGCCGATGACAATGCCACGGGCAGCGCCGCCACTTTGGAAATTGCCCGGATCTGCCGGGGAACGTCATTCAACCCATCCCTAACTTATGCGTTATGGGCGGCGGAGGAAAGCTATCTGCTGGGAAGTGACCACTATGCCGCCAGTACCCAAAACCTGGGCACCGATCTCCGGGGAGTGGTGAACATGGATATGGTGGGGTGGATGAATAGTACAGCTATTGATATAGATGTTGGAAGCAGCGACCCATTTTCTCAGTGGCTCAATGATTTGTATTCGGAGGCGGCGCTGATCTACGCCCCGGAGCTGACCGTTTATCAAGGCATGGGGAACGGTTCCGATGATATGTCATTCGCCGACCGGGGTTACCCCGCGCTGATGCTGATCGCCGATTATTATGCCGGCTTCAATCCCTATTATCATACCACAGAAGAGACGATAGACAAGATCAACCCCTTGCTATACACCGCAGTGACCAAAGCCTCGCTAGCGGTGACCGCCATATTGGGGCTTTATCCCGGTCCGGTGGATTCTGTCAAATGCCGCGACCTGGGGGATGGCAGCAGACTGGTGGTCAGCTGGCAGCCCAGCCCGGAAGGTGATGTTACCGGATATAGGATATACCGGGGAAGAAGCAGCGGGAATTATGGCGATACAACTTGGGTGCCGGGACAGACGTCAAATATTGACACTATTGACGGATTGTATTCGGATTCAGCTTATTATTTCGCGGTGACGGCCATGGGATATAATAGCCGCGAAAGTTATGATGCCATGGAAGTCAGCGGAACCCCCAAGCTTCAACCCCAGGCTCCAGCCGGCCTGGCCGTAGTTCCGGTAGACTCCGGAAGCGCTTTGTTATGGGAGAACAATTTTGAACTCGATCTGGAGGGATACAATGTCTACCGCAGGATAGATAATGGAACTTTTGACAGCCTGGCTTATACCACAGATACTTTTTTACTTGACAAGCCACTGTCCGGGGCCAGCCGTTATTACTACAAGATAAAAGCCAGGGACACGGACGGCAACTGCAGCCAGTTTTCCGACTCGGTCTACTGCCGCCCAATTACGCTGGACCAGGGGATTCTTCTGGTTGACGAGACCAATAACTGGTCGACTGGGAGCTTTCCGAGGGACGTCCAGCAGGACAGCTTTTATAATTACATTATGTCAGGATATAAATACGAACAGTACGAGTATGGAACCTCCCTGCAGAAGCCAATATTAGCGGACTTCGGAACGTACTCCACAGTGGCTTGGCTGGCCGATGATTACGCCGGGATGCTAGCTACTGGGGCGGTCAATGATCTGAGGAGCTACCTTGATAACGGTGGCAAACTGTGGTTGGCTGGTTGGAAACCTTCGGGGAATCTGCATAACAGCATAACCTATCCGGCGAACTATGTTGCCGGTGACTTGTCCTACGACTGTTTCAAGATTACGCATGCAGAGTTGTCGGGAACGGCGGACTCCTTTAAAACGGCCTTAGGCTTATATGGTTACCCTGATATAACAATAGATACCCTGAAATATCCCTCCACCATCTGGGGAAAGACCTTGCGGAGCATAGAGGCCCTGACCCCGCTGGCCGGAGCGGACACCATATATGTGATGGACATGAAGAACAATGGCAGTACTTTTGAGGGCCGGGCCTGCGCGGTGCGGGACTCGGGCAAGACGGTGTTCTTTGGCTTCCCGCTGTACTTCATGGACCGGGAACAGGTAAAAGCAGCGGCCCAGAAGGTGATGGCGGAGTTCGGGGAGGAGCCGCTTGGGGCGGCGGGCAAGCCGGAGAACTTGGAGCGGATAACTGATTTCAGATTGTTCCAGAACTCACCCAACCCGTTCAAGAACCAGACGGCAATAAGTTATCAGCTTCCCCAAACGGGCCGGGTCAAACTGAACATCTATAACATCGCGGGCCAATTGGTGAAAACCCTGGTGAATGCAGAGCAAACAGCAGGCTGTTATTCAATTGCCTGGAATGGCAGCAATGACAACGGAATGAATGTATCCAATGGTGTATATATATACCGGTTTCAGGCAGGAGATATGAGCCAAACCAGAAAAATGATAGTTTTAAAATAATAAACAAATAACTTTACACTTAAAAAAGGTAGTTATTTAACCTTTCAATATTGTTATTGACAAAGTAACACTTTAGTGCTAACATTAAATAAAATTCTACATAAAAAGGAGGAATTAGCATGAAACGTATTATTTCAATATTGATTTTTTTAACAGCCGTATCGTTTACAGGGTGTACCATAAATAATTATACCATTTTACCGACTCAACCTGATAACAATACTACTGGCACTGAATCATTTTCGATGGCCATGTCTTTAAAGCCTGCAATCGACAGTGGGTACACTATAACCAGGATAGGGGTTAAGATTGCCAATGGTACTTTTACCGACTCTATGGATTTAACGATCTCGGGAGATTCGGCAAAGGGGACATTTACCGAGCTTGTTCCTGGCACATATACCATTACGGTCAAGGCTTACCAAAACACAATGCTTGTGGCTCAGGGAACCGGTTCCGGCGTAGTAGTGGCGGGTGAGATGAATCAGGCCTATATTCATCTTCAGTTCGTAACCACTACTGGTGATCTTGAGATCCTAGTGGATTGGGGTACCGTGGACGAACCATTATCGGGGTTGGTAGCCTCTTATCCGTTTACCGGGAATGCCAATGATGTCAGTGGCAACGGCCATAACGGGGTGGTGGTCGGAGCTACACTAACCTCGGACCGCTTTGGCAACACAAATTCCGCTTATTTGTTCAACGGCACCAGCAATATCATTACTCTTTGCCCAGCAAACCAGTTGAGCCTTTATGACCAGGATTTTACAGTATCTGCTTGGTTCAACGGAAGTTCATTCGTAAACCGTGATGCGACAATATTGGGCAACGATTATGGGACAACGAGTTCTCAATTGGCATTGATGGTCCGTTATAATAAACCGTTGATGGCATTCATTTGGAATGATACTTACGGCAAAAGCGCTATTCAGATTAATACTTGGTACCACATTGTCTTCCGCTATAAGAAAAGCATCGGGGAACAGGGAATATTTGTAAATGGAATTCAAGATACCCTGAGTTTAGGGCACAGCGCATTCATTGGCACCGATACAGTCAGGGTCGGACGCTGGAACAGAGGAAGTTCTGCTGTCGGCTCAACTTATTTTATGGGCATCCTTGATGATATCCAAATTTACAACCGGGCAATAAGTGATATTGAGATACAAACCCTATACCATGTGAACGGTTGGCAATAAAGATGCAAATCAAAAGAGACCCCGTCAATATTTGACGGGGTCTCTTTTTTTTATGTGATAATATTTTTAACAAACATATTGCAAGGACAGGTTAAATTTGGTATCATATAATGTTTAAAACTATTTGCCGCAATTGCAGTTAGGTAAACCAAAATTCCTAAAGCACTGACTAAAAATATTGTTGTGATCGGAGGAGGTCCGGCCGGAATGATGGCCGCAGCCTCTGCCGCTAAAAATGGCGCAAATGTTGTGTTGCTGGAAAAAATGCCGGCTTTGGGCCGCAAATTGCTGCTTACCGGGCAGGGGCGCTGTAATGTCACAAATAACCTTGAACCCAAACAGTTCATTTACGACTGCGGTTCCGGCGCCCGCTTTTTGCATGGAGCCTTGAACCGTTTTTCCGGCCAGGATGCGTTGGATTTCTTTGAACAGCTGGGAGTGAAACTGGTGCTGGAGCGGGGAGGAAGGTATTTCCCGGAATCACAAAGGTCCATGGAAATACTGCTGGCCCTGCAAAAAGCCCTGAAGCAGGCCAGGGTGGATGTTGTTTGCTGTGCCAGGGTTTTGAATATTTCCAAACAGCCTGGCGGTTTTAAAATATCCACACCCGATAAGAAATATACTGCGGATTCTTTGATAATAGCCACCGGTGGGAAGTCATATCCGGCCACCGGCTCCACCGGTGACGGTTATGGTTTTGCCCAAGAACTAGGGCACACTATCGTTCCCACCCGGCCCAGCGATGTGCCTCTGACGGTGAAGGAGGATTTTATCAAACAGCTTCAGGGGTTAAGCCTGAAGAATGTTGAACTGAAATTATGGCAGGGCCAGAAAAGGATTTCGTTATTCGGGGAGATGCTGTTCACCCATTACGGCATTTCCGGTCCGATGGCGCTGGATGCCAGCCGGGTGGCCGGCGGGTGGCTTAAAGACGGGCCGGTGCAATGTTCGCTGGACCTTAAGCCCGCCCTGTCAAACGAAGTGTTGGACCAGCGGCTGCTGCGCGACATGGATTCCCAGGGCAGGAAGACCTACAAAAATCTTTTAAAAGGGCTGCTGCCGTCAAGCCTGATCCCGGTATTCTGCTTACTTTCCCGGATAAACCAGAACATCCTGGTCAACCAATTGAACAAAGAACAGCGGGGCGTGGTCAGAAAACTGATGAAGGGGATTCATTTCACCATCACCGGTTTAAGGGGCTATGACGAAGCAGTGGTCACCGCTGGCGGAGTGGATCTCTCGGAGGTCAATCCCAAAACAATGGAATCCAAGAAAACGCCCGGCCTGTATTTTTGCGGGGAAGTATTGGACCTGGACGGTCCTTGCGGGGGATACAACCTGCAGATAGCCTGGTCCACCGGGTTTGCGGCCGGGAACAGTGTCTAAAACCCAACTTGTTTTTGATGTCCCAACAAAGGCATGACATAAACAAGGATCAGCGGCACCTGGAGGTGATGTCGGCTTGGGTGCGCTGGGCGGTGCTGTTCCTGGCGGCGCTGCTGACGGCGGTGCATCCCGAACAATTGGATTACAGAGGGCTGGGACTGATAATCGTTCTTGCTCTGGCGGCGGTTTACAACCTGCTGATAATCCTGGCCGGGGCCAAGGTCTTTGATATCTTAAGGCGCCAGCCCATCACCCTGATATTTGATCTGGTATTTGCCACACTGCTGATAGCATTTACCGGGGGCAGTCTAAGCCGGTTCTTCTATCTTTATTACCTGGCAGTGATCTGGGCGGCCCTGCTGGGGAACCGCCAGGGGGCCCTAAAAACTGCCGGCGCTTCTATCATATTATATATTTCAGTGGTGGCCTGGCGCCGGGAATTGTCTTGGGACCAATTGTTTTTGTACGACCTGTTCTTTAAGATAGGGTTGCTGTCCCTGACCGCCTTTTGGGCTGGGTTTCTTTCCGATCAGCAAAAACTCTGGCGCCGCCGTCATCAGGAGCTAAGTCAGGCGGCAGATGAGCTGACCCGCACCGCCTCCAACATCCAGTCGGTGGCCATGTTCGGCATTGGGGCGCTGATCTCTTCATCCAAGAACATTGAGGAAACCCTGGGTCTGACCCTGGATGCCATAGAGGACATTGTAAAATCTGACCGCTGTTCCATCCTGTTGCTGGAATTCGGCACCAGGGAACTGGTACTGCGGGCAGCCCGGGGGATGAGGGCCGGGATGGTGGGCAAACTAAGACTGAAAGCCGATCAAGGTATAGCCGGAGAAGTTTTGAAGACGGGAATTCCCAAGAACGTTCCCGACACCGATCTGGAGCCGATGTTCGTGCCATCGCCCAAGGGATACGACAAGATCCGCTCCATGCTGGTGGTCCCTCTGATGGTCCGGGAAAAAAGGCTGGGAGTGATCAATATATCCGAGGTCAAGGGCAAAAGGGAGTTCACCTCCGGCGAGCTGGAGGCCATAAAGCTGATAGCCGATTACGCGGCCCTGGCCCTGGAGAACGCGGGCATCATGGAAGAGAAGGAGCGTGAGGCCACCACCGACGGTTTGACGGGGCTTTATAACTACCGCTATTTTTGGGAAGAACTTTTGGATTTAATGAAAGATGAACAGCAGCATCCCCTGTCCCTGATCTGGATGGACCTGGATCATTTCAAGGAATACAACGACGTCTTTGGCCACCTTAAAGGCAGCGAGATACTGAAGAGGATGGGCGATATGATCGGGACGGCCCTGGCCGGACAGTCTTCAGTGGTCTGCCGCTATGGCGGCGATGAATTTGCGGTTATTCTTAAAAACTCAGACCGGGGCCAGGCCTGCA
Source organism: candidate division TA06 bacterium (assembly GCA_016235665.1). Taxonomy (NCBI): domain Bacteria; species candidate division TA06 bacterium. Next base: position 165,070 of record JACRJI010000013.1, read on the forward strand.
GGGCAGCTGAGGCCATAAGGCTTTCCATCTACAGGACAGAATTCTCCCAAACCCGGCCAGGCGGGAAAAAACTTTCAGCCAGCTTGGGGGTGGCCGTTTTCCCGGGCGACGCCAAGGAAGGAAGAGAACTGATAGAAAAGGCCGATCAGGCCATGTATTTTGCCAAAGAACAGGGCAAGAACAGAGTGGCTTACTGGGATCGGGAAAAAATAAGTCTGACAAATGGATCAAAACATAAAAAGCAAATAAAATAATCATTCAATATAAAATTCGGAGAAGATCATGAAATTAGCAGTAGTGGGGACCGGATATGTGGGCCTGGTCTCCGGAGTTTGTTTCGCGGAATGGGGGCATCAGGTGATCTGCGTAGACAACGACGCGTCAAAGATCGAAATGCTTAAAAATGGACAGATACCGATATACGAACCGGGGCTGAAGGAACTGATGGATAAGAACCTGGCCCGCCTGTCCTTTACCACTTCCATTGAAGAAGCCACCGACCAATCCGATATCATCTTCATTGCCGTGGGTACGCCGCCCCGGCCCAACGGGGAGGCCGATCTTTCCGCAGTGGAGTCAGTGGCCGCAACCGTGGCCCGCCGGATGAAAAGCTACAAGCTGGTGGTGGAAAAATCAACCGTGCCGGTGCAGACCGGCGACCAGGTCAAAAGAACCATGGCCCAGAACAATGTGAACAAAGTGGAATTTGACGTGGCCTCCAACCCGGAATTCCTGAGGGAGGGCACGGCCATAGAGGATTCCTTAAAGCCAGACCGGGTGGTGTTCGGCACCGACTCCGAGAGGGCCCAAAAAATGCTGATGGAACTGTACAGCCCCTTGGGCTGCCCCATTGTGGCCACCGACATCCAGAGCTCGGAGCTGATCAAACACGCCTCCAATTCATTCCTGGCCATGAAGATCTCGTTCATTAATGCGGTCTCGGTGGTTTGCGAAAAATCGGGAGCCAACGTAGAGGAGGTAGCCTATGGCATGGGCTTGGACAAAAGGATCGGCAGAAGCTTTCTGAACGCCGGCATCGGCTTCGGAGGTTTCTGCTTCCCCAAGGACCTTCAGGCTTTCATCCGGATCTCGGAAAAGCTGGGCTACGATTTCAAACTGCTGAAGGAGGTCGAGGGGATCAACGACCAGCAGAAGATGAATTTCGTCAAAAAAATTGAAGAGACGGTATGGAATATTTCGGGCAAGACCATCGGCATCCTGGGGCTGGCCTTTAAGCCCAATACCGACGACATGCGGTTCGCCCCGTCCATCGAGATTATCGAAGCCCTGCAAAGGGACGGAGCCAAGATCAAGGCCTACGATCCGGTGTCCATGGACCGGGCCAAGCAGGTGTTGAAGGACGTTCAATACTGCGACAATCCCTACGATGTCGCCAGTGATGCCGACTGCCTGGCCATAGTCACCGAATGGGATGAATTTAAAAAACTTGATTTGGCCAAGATCAGAACAATGCTGAAGGTTCCGGCCATAGTGGACGGGCGTAATATCTTCGATCCTTTCAAAATGAAGGAAATGGGCTTCACTTACAAGGGGATCGGCAGATGAGGATCATTGTGGCCGGAGGGGCCGGCTTTTTGGGCTCCCACCTTTGCGACCGGCTGCTGGCTGATGGGCACCAAGTGATAGCGCTGGACAACCTGGTCACCGGGAGTCTGGAGAACATCAGCCACCTGCAGGGCCGGAGCGATTTCAGTTTCATCAAACAGGATGTGACCAAGCTATTCCGGATCGAAGAGCCGGTGGATTTCGTCTTTGATCTGGCTTCGCCCGCCAGCCCCATTGATTTTGTGAAAATTCCAATTGAGATTCTGCTGGTGGGATCATACGGCGTGCATAATCTGCTGGAGCTGGCCCGGGAGAAGAGGGCCGGGTTCCTTTTAACATCTACCTCCGAGGTTTATGGCGATCCCATGGTGCATCCCCAGGGTGAGGATTACTGGGGCAACGTCAATCCTATCGGTCCGCGCAGCGTCTATGACGAGTCCAAACGCTATGCCGAGGCCATGACTATGGCTTATCAACGGTTCCATCAGGTCGACACCAGGATCGTCAGAATATTCAACACCTACGGGCCGCGGATGCGGTTGGACGACGGGAGAGTGGTGCCTGCGCTGATAGACCAGGCCCGGCATAACCGCCCGCTGACGGTATTCGGCGATGGCAGCCAAACCCGCAGTTTTTGTTATGTCTCGGACCTGATCGAGGGTATCTATTTGACAATGAAATCGGCGGAGCACCAGCCGATAAACCTGGGCAACCCCCACGAGATGTCCATACTGGAATTCGCCCGGGACATTCAAAAATACACCGGCACCAAAGCCCCGATCGAGCATAAGCCCCTGCCGGCCGATGATCCCAAGGTTCGAAGACCGGATATCGGCAGGGCCAGGAAGATCCTGAACTGGGAGCCGGCGGTCGGCTTTGAAGAAGGGATAAAAAAGACAATAGAGTGGTTCGCCAATAAAAACAACAATAACAAAACAGATGTTTCCGGTTAAAAAAGCCACCGGGTATCTGATCTTGGGTCTGATACTGTTGATCGGTCTGGTGTTGAGGATGGATGGCTTAAAATGGGGGATCCCGAAGGCGCCGTACTGGAGGTCTTACCATCCTGATGAAAGGGTAGCCTTTTATACTCTGCTGGAGATGACTACTTCCAACGGATCCCTCAATCCCCATTATTTTATCAACCCCACCTTTCATTATTACCTGATAGGATCGGTCTGGTGGGCGGCAAAAATCATTAAATTAGTGCCTTCAGCTAAGGATATTGTAAACGAATCTCCTTCGGTAACCCTGGATGATGTAACCAATATCTGGCTGTTGGCCCGTTCCATCAGCGTAGTGCTGGGAGTTCTGACGATTTGGCTGACCTTTCTTTTGGGCCGGGAGTTCTTTGAAAATGATACTTATGCTCTGGCCGGAGCCTGGATGACAGCTGTTATGCCTACCATGGTGGTGCAGTCACATTATTTGACGGTCGACGGGCCAGTGGGATTCTGGTTTGTGGCGGCATTGTTGTTGATGATCAGGGCTTTCAGAAACGGGAGAATGTGGGGGTGGGCTGCCGCCGGTCTGGTAGCAGGAATCTCGATGGCCACCAAGTACAACGCCCTGGCTGGCATCATACCGGTATTTACAGCTCTTTTGATCCGGCAGATAATGAACCGTGATGAGAAGGTCGAGAAGATGCCTATCAGGGCTCTGATTTTTGCATCCTGCCTGATAACAGGTTTTTTACTAGGGTGTCCATATGCGGTGCTTTCCTTCAGCGAGTGGAAAGAGGGGATCAATGGTTTGATGTATTACAACGTTTTGCCCACCCAATGGCTTTATCCCTGGTTTGTCACCAGCCGCCTTTCCCTGGGCTGGCCGTGTTGGGTAATGTTACTGGTCTCCCTGACAGCAATTTTCATAAAACCTGATAAAACGGGGATTGTTCTTGCAGCCGGTGTATTTCCATTATTTCTGATCTACGGCTACAAGGCTTCGCCTTTTATGCGGCACATGGTACTGTTAGTACCCCTGATGATATTACTGATAATATATGCTTTCAAGAAAGGCGGCGAATATTTCAGAAATCGTAGTTTTAAAATAATGGCTGGAGGGTTAATCTTTTTGACATCACTTTATGCCTTGGCTAACAGCCTGGCCTGGGTAAAGGTGATGTCCGGACAGGATACCAGGGAGGAAGCGGCAGAATACCTCATTCAAAGCGTACCTATAGGTTCGAATATTGGTTTGGCCGGGAGGTCCTGGTTCTATACTCCGCCCTTGGAGGAGGACCAATATAATCTTGTCCGTTTGGAATACAATCCGGACAAGCTTGGCTATTTATCTCCACAGCTGGTTGTGATAAGTGAATACGAATCAAAACAATACGCCTTTTGCCGGGTGGCTCCCGAGGTACGGGAGAGCTTTTTCAAAATGTTCAATGAACGTTACCATGTAAAAAAGACATTTAGAAGAATTCCTCAGTACTGTGGAATAAAATTCGATGACTATCCTCTGGCCGACTGGAATTATTTTTATCCCGAGATAACAATTTACGAAAGGACCTATTAATGAGGCTTTCAGTGATCATGCCGGTTTATAATGAAAAGGCCACCATCGAAAAAATAATATCCCGGGTCCAGGACGTTCCAGTTGAGAAGGAACTGGTGATTGTGGACGACTATTCCAACGACGGCACACGGGAGATTCTTAAAAATTATGAAGGGAAGCCGGGCATCAAGATATGCTGGCATCCCCACAACCTGGGCAAAGGGGCCGGCGTTCGCACCGGTATTCGGGAATGCACCGGAGATTACATCATCATTCAGGATGCCGATCTGGAATATGACCCAAATGATGTTTTACACATGGTTCAGATTGCCCAGTTAAAAAATGCCGATGTTGTTTTTGGCAACAGATTTATGGGCCTTCACACAGGACTTTATTTTTGGAATGCCCTGGCCAACAAGTTTTTAACTTTCATGACCAATCTGGTCTATAATGCCTGGATTGAGGATATGGAAACCTGTTATAAGCTGGTGCGCCGGGAAAAATTGCAACGATTGACGTTGAAAAGCAAAGGGTTTGACATAGAACCCGAGATAACCGGCAAACTGCTCAAACAGAAATTGAAGATATATGAAGTCCCCATCTCATACGATGGGCGGACCTATGAGGAAGGAAAGAAGATACGTGCCCGTGACGGAATCATCGCCCTGTATACTTTACTAAAATATCGTTTCATAGATTAACATTATAAAAAGGTCGTATGCTTAATAAAGTCACTACCATCAGGCAGGAAAAGGAAAAAGAATTTGTTGTCTGCAACAACTGTGGATCAAATCAACCGGTAAAATGCTTCGTCATTCAGGGGTTTCAAATAGTGGACTGCACCAAATGCGGTTTGCGTTATGTGAACCCCCGATTGACCTCTGAAGCCATTAAGGTTCTCTACACTATTGATTATTTTAAAAGTGACGACTCAGTAGTGTATGGGTATGATGATTACATCGCTGAACATGATACCATAATAAAAACATTCCAAAAACGCTGGAATAAATTGTCCGGTTATCTCCCCAAAACCGGTTCAATGCTTGATATTGGTGCCGCCTGTGGTTTTCTGATGGAAGTGGCCAAATATAACGGCTGGCAGTCCCGGGGGCTTGAAGTATCAGCCGATATGGCGAAGTTGGGCCATGATCAATACGGGCATGATATTATGGTAGGGGCTCTCACGCACCCCGAACTTCAGCCCTCCAGTTATGATCTGATCACTATGTGGGATACCATAGAACACTCCCCGGATCCGGTTGGCGACTTGAAAAGAATTGGGAGATTGCTGAAACCCGGCGGTGTTTTGTCACTGATCACTCCAGATAGCGGAAGCCTGCATGCTAGAATATTCGGATCAAAATGGGTTGAATATCAGCGGCCACAGGAACATATCTATTTTTTCTCTCATCAATTGCTTGAAAAAATATTAAAACAGAATGGATTTGAAATCGCATGGTCCGGTACTGCCGGTAAATATGTAAGTTGGAAGTTTGCCCTGAACAGATTGCGCTGTTATTGGCCGGGTCTTATAAAAGTAGCAGAGTGGATCATGAAAAAAACAGGTATATATGAAACATTTACGTATATTGATCCCAAAGATAAGATGTCCATAGTGGCCAGAAAGAAAAAGGGGTAGCAGATGGGCCGGAAATCAAAACAGAATAAAACAGCTGCACCCCTTGCAGCACCCAAAGGCAAATTGCACCGATTAACGGGCTTTATTGAAAACCATCGTCTATTAGTGTTGTTCGCATGTTTAGTCATCGTGCTGTTGGCGGCTCTGATATCTTTTGATCCTAAACAATCCACTGGTGGTGATAACGGCACCTATATTTCCCTGACCCGGTCTTTGCTGGATGGAAAGGGTTATCGTGATCTGTATATGCCGGGCGAACCGTACCATCACCAATACCCTTTTGGATATCCCTTATTGTTGGCAGCGATCGGCGCTTTTTTTAACCAATCATTTTTGATGTATAATATATTTTCGGTAATCTGCCTGATCGCAGGTTGTTGGGTAGTGTATGGATTAATGCACCGTTTATCCGGGAGCGAGGGTGATTGGCGGTCAGTATTACCGGTGACGATTGTGTTGCTGACAGGGCTAAATCCTTCTCTGCTTGAATTCTCACACTTGGCCCTGACAGAGATCCCGTATTGTTTTTTTAGTTTGACTGGTTTGTTGCTGATCCTGCGGTCTGAACGCGAGCAGGGACTGTCCTATGTGTTATTGATCTTGGGACTAATTGTTTCGGCCTACAGCTATTATATTCGCCCCAACGGCATAACCTTACTTGGAGCGATAGTGATATATTTTATGTTTCGACGCAATTGGAAGGCGGTGATAATTACCGCAATCGGAGCGTTGATTTTGTTGCTGCCTTGGACCGTTTACAACCACCAAACCGGTAGCGGTATGGGACAATCGGTAAGCATATTTTTCACCAAGGATGTTTATAATCTTGACGCTGGAAGATTGGGATTTTTTGATATGTTGGGGCGGATGGTGGAAAATTGGCAAATATATTTCGGGTCTGTTTTACCGGCCATGTTTTTGCCGGTGGCTGGGACAGCGATCTCCGGTTTAGCCGGAGGCGGTAGAATTGCCGTTGCTGTGATCTGCTTCGGAATACTTATGACCGGCATAGTGACACAATGGCGCCGGCAAGGGGTGCTTATTGGTTTGTATCTGACTGGGTATATACTTTTGACTTTAGTTTGGCATCCCACGGTCAGCAGCGACCGCTATCTTGTCCCGGTATATCCGTTGTTGTTATATTTTAGTTTATTTGGAGTAATTTGGCTGACGAACCAAATTGATGTTGTTTTAACCAAAGCAGTCATACCAGTACTGACGATGATACTGCTGATAGCCGCAGCGGCCATTATTCTTCCCGAGGTAGCCAGCAATATGGAGATGCAGTCCGCCTACCGTAAGGGAGACCATCTGGCCGGATACGATCCGGCCTGGCGCAGTTTCTTCACCGCCGCGGAGTGGGTCAAAGCCAGCACCACGGAAAACAGCATCGTGGTTTCCCGCAAACCATCATTGTTCTTCCTTTCAGCTCAGAGGAAAACATTCTGCTATCCTTTCACCGCCAACCGGGATTCGGTTTTGAAAGTGATAGACCGGGCCGATTACGTGATGGTGGAACCGGTCAGCGGCACCGGGCAAAAATACCTGATCCCGGCCATCCAGCCGCTGCTGGACAAGAAATATAAAATCATATATGCCCAGGGCGAACCGCCCACCTATGTACTGCAGATAATAAAGGAGAATCCCAATGCCAGATAAGATCAATCTCTCGGTGGTGATTCCGGTCTACAACGAGGAAGAGAACATAGCCGAACTTTCATCGCGGCTAACCAAGGTTTGTCAGTCCCTGGGAAAAAGCTACGAAATACTGTATGTGGACGATGGAAGCAGGGACGGGACGCTTGAAGCCATTAAAAAAGCAAAGTTGAAGGATAATAATATTTATGCAATCAGCCTGGCTAAAAACTTTGGCAAGTCGGGTGCCTATGCCGCCGGCTTCCATGAAGCCAAAGGGGACGTGATAATCACCATGGACGGTGACCTTCAGGACCGGCCAGAACAGATCCCGGATTTTCTTAAAAAGATCGAAGAGGGATACGACCTGGTCACCGGCTGGAAGTATACCGGGAAGGGGAAAAGGGCTTTGTCTTCAATCCTTTTCAACGGTCTGGTGCAAAGGCTCACTAAACTCAGAAGTATTCATGATACAAATTGTCCCTTTAAGGCCTACAAAGCCGAGATCGTAAGCAGCCGGGAAGAGAACAAGAACGCGGGATTGTGGATCTATGGCAATCTATACCGCTTCATTCCAGCCATGGCCTTTTGGAAGGGTTACCGGGTGACCGAGATCAAAGTTGAGAATGATCCCCGCCGATACGGGCATACAAAATACGGGCCAACTAGATTTGTCGGAGGATTTTTAGATCTCTTAACTATTGTATTTATCACCCAATACATAAAAAGACCTTTATATTTTTTTGCAATGATTGGTTTGTCCCTTCTATGCACCGGATTTTTATTTGACTTAGGCATAGTCCTATATGGCATTGTTTATGAAGGCAGGGTTGGCCATTTTGCAATGTTGATTTTGGGTCTTATTTGCATAGTGATTGGCATCCAGTTCATTTTTACGGGACTGCTGGCGGAAATGATAGTCCGCCTGCATCAGGAACAGCGAAGAGATATTCCTGTTTACAGGAAACAATAATCTTTCGCAATATATTTGTTATTGGTGAAGAAAATATTTAAAAATCATTTTTTGCTGTTAGTTTTAACTGCGGCAAGCTTTTTTGCTTACAATGGACAGGACCTTCCTGATTACGACGATGCGGCCATAACTTACCGCTATGCCGAAAACCTCGCGTCAGGCAATGGGTTTGTATATAACGTTGGGGAAAGGGTGCTGGGAACGACCACGCCGCTGTTCACTTTGTTGTTGGCGCTGGGAATAAAGCTGGGGACAAAGGTTCACTTGGTGTCTGCAATATTTTCTTTTCTATCCCTGGCTGCATCGGTATTGCTGTTATACCGCAAAAGCAATCTTCCCGGGAAGTTCTTTGTATTGTTTCTGCTTAATGTCCAGATAATGATAGGCGCGACCTGCGGAATGGAATGCGGGTTGTATTTTTTAATAGCATTGGCTGTTTTTTTGCTTTGGCAGGGCAAACACTATCTTTGGTCCGGTTTGGCAGGGGGGCTGGCTATGCTGACAAGGCCTGACGGTATATTGGTGATTATTGCGCTCTTGGCTGCCTCTTTTTGGTCAGTTAAAAAGGGGATATCAGGGAAGCCTCTTTTACTGCTGTTGCTGGGTTTTTCGATTGTGGCCGCTCCATGGCTGGTGTTCAGCTGGAGGTATTTTGGCGATATCCTGCCGATGAGTTTTTATGCCAAGGTCCACGGAGGGGTGAATGTTGATATCCTATGGAGTCTTATTTACAAAAGCTTTTATCTGGTGCCATTTTTCATCATGGGGTTTTATTCCATGATGAAAAAGGCAAAGCAGGGGTGCTATGAGATCAGATTTTACCTGGCTGTCTGGTTCGTTCTTTATGCCCTGGCCTTCATCTTGATGAATCTGACCGAGAGAATGGTGTGGTATGTTTACCCGTTGGAAATGATATATGTGTTGTTCTCATTGGACGGCTTGCAAATGGCTGGGCGTGCGATTGGTCACAGAAAAATACGCCCGGTCTGGCTGTTCGTTCCCTTTATCGCTGTTGCATTGTCATTTTACGGGTACGGACTCTACACCTATCACCGCTGGTTGAACGGGAAGGAAACAGCCAAGATTGAAGCCGGAGTCTGGTTATCTCAGAATACCCCCCAAAACGCCGTGGTGGCATGCCATACATCTCTGGGACAGGTGGGGTATTATTCCCGGAGAAAGATGGTGGACAATGCCGGATTGATAAATCCAAAATACGATTTTGAAACATTGATAAAAACATACCAGCCGGATTATATAAAAAGCCAGAAAGTGCTCAGCTTTTCCGGTTACATATTGGTTTATTGCCAGCCCATCAAAGGATTTGATGATTATATGATGATATATCAACGTATTTGAAGGATTCATGAGAAAAAAGAATATAATAATCCTGGGCTCCACAGGGTCAATCGGAACTCAGACCATGGAGGTCATCACTAAATATCCGCAGCTTTTCAAAGTGGTGGGCCTGGCGGCCAATTCACGTTTTGATCTTTTGGCCCTGCAGATAAAACAATTCAAACCCCGGATGGTCTGCATCGGCGATACGGCTACCGGCCTGGCGGAGATAGACGGCCCGGGCTCAAAGTTCAAATTGGTCAAAGGTCCGCAGGGCTTAAAACAACTGGCTGCTCTCTCCGGAGCCGATATGGTAGTGAACGCCCTGGTGGGCTCGGCCGGACTGGAGCCGACTCTGGCCGCAATCCGGGCCGGGCACGACGTGGCCCTGGCCAATAAGGAAACCCTGGTGGCCGGGGGGTCATTGGTGATGCGGGCGGTTAAAAAGCACCAGATCCGGCTGTTGCCCATAGACAGTGAGCACGTGGCCCTGCACCAGTGCCTGGACGGCCGGGATGCCAAGATGGTCAAGAACCTGATACTGACGGCCTCGGGCGGGCCCTTCCGCAGCCACAGCCCCAGGCAGTTGAGCCGGGTTAAATCCCGGCATGCCCTGAACCACCCCACCTGGTCCATGGGACGGAAAGTGACCGTTGACTCCGCCACCCTGATGAACAAGGGGTTGGAGATGATAGAGGCCCATTACCTTTTCGGCATCCCGCCGGAACGGATCAAAATAGTCATCCACCCCGAATCCATAATCCACTCCATGGTGGAGTTCAAAGACGGCTCCATCATGGCCCAGTTGTCCACTCCCGACATGCGGCTGCCGATCCAATATGCCCTGACCCATCCCCAAAGGCTGCCCTCGCTGGTGAAGGACTGCCGGCTGGATGAACTTGGCAAGCTCACTTTTCATAAACCGGACCGGATGACCTTCAAATGCCTGGACCTGGCCTATCTGGCTTTGAAACGGGGGGGAGTGATCCCGGCGGTGATGAATGCCGCCAACGAAATAGCAGTACAGGCCTTTTTGGAAGGCAGGATAAGTTTTCTGCAGATCCCGGAATTGATCTCCGGAGTGATGGAAAAACACCAGGCCGCCGTGGTCAGGTCAGTTTCGGATGTCGTTTCCGCCGACCATTCAGCCCGGCTGATGGCGCAGGAGGATCTAACCAGTTTCAGACCAAATAAACATTGACAATCCGGCACCGGGTCTGTTATTCTTAAATGTTACAGGTGGCCTGAACCCTGCCTGGCAGAAGAGACCGATGCTCAACTAATCAACCAATAACTACCGACCGACATGGATTCAAAAATATTAGAATATATCCTGATAATCCCCCCGGTGCTGTTCGCCATCACCATTCACGAAGTGGCCCATGGGTTCATCGCTTTTAAAAGAGGCGATTCCACCGCTTTCCTGATGGGCAGGCTGAACCTGAATCCCCTGAAGCACCTGGACCTTTTCGGCAGTTTCATTTTCCCGGCCATGCTGATATTTTTCAAGGCTCCTTTTGTGTTCGGCTGGGCCAAGCCGGTGCCGGTGAACTTTTTCGCCCTGAAAAACCCCAAGCGGGACATGATCTGGGTCTCGGCGGCCGGGCCGGGCAGCAACCTGCTGGTGGCAGCAGCGGCCGGGCTTTTCTTCCGCCTGCTTTATCCCTTTTACGGGGGGCCGGAGACGATGCTGCACCCGGTGCTGGTGATCCTGTTCTATTTTGTACTAATAGACACCGCCCTGGCTGTGTTCAACCTGATCCCCATCCCGCCGCTGGACGGTTCCAAGATCCTGGCCGGGCTGCTGCCCGGGCCGCTTTCGGTCAAGTATTTGAGCTTGGAAAAATACGGGATGTTCATCTTTATGGCGCTGATAATCATCATCCAGTTGACGAAGATCAATTTCCTTTCCTACGTGCTGGCCCTGCCGGTGGTCCTGATCTCGCAGTTCTTCGGGGGGCCGGAACTGTTTCAGTTCATGCCCCGGTAGAAAAACAGAAACCATATATCAACGGTAATATGCACAATTACAGCAACAAGCATTATCCGGTCCGTGAGGGCCTGGGACTGATCACTATCAAAGGGATGCTGGCCCGCTCGGCAGGATTGTATCCCTACAAAACAGCCCTCCAGATCAAACGGGGGAACGATTTTTACAAGGTTACCTACCGGGATCTTAAGGAGAGAGCGGAACAACTGGCCGCCGGTCTGGCCAGCAAGGGGATAAAATTCGGCGATCGGGTGGCTTTGATCGGCGAGAATTGTCCGGAATGGGTGGAGGGCTACATGGCCCTGGCCAGCCTGGGGGCGGTGATAGTCCCATTAGACACCCAGCTCAAGGCCCAGGAGATCAGGCACATTCTGACCGATTCCGAGGCGGCGGCCATAATCGCCACCAATAGTTTCAAGGAAGCGGTGGACGAGGCAACCAGCAAACTTTCCAGCCTGAAGCATCTGTTCTCATTGAACAATCTTCCGGCGCTGTACGAAACGCCGGAACCAAAGGGGCTCAAGCGCCAGGTCCAGCTGGACGACCTGGCGGCCATCATCTACACCTCCGGCACCACCGGGCAGTCCAAAGGGGTGATGCTCAGCCACAAGAACATCATGTCCGACGTGGACGGAAGCTACCAGATCTTCCACTACGACCATCATGACAACTTCATCTCGGTGCTGCCGCTGCACCATACCTTTGAGGCCACGGCCGGGATGCTGGTGCCCCTTTACGTGGGGGCCACCATTACCTACGCCCAATCGCTGAAATCGCGGGACATCATCAACGACATCCGGGACAGCCAGGCCACCATGATGGTGGGGGTTCCGCTGCTGTTCGAGAAGATGTACCAGGGCATCACCCGGGCGGTCAAGGAAAAGCCGCTGTTGACCAGGATGGCCTTCTCCACCTCCAACGGACTGGTCCGGTCCATCAAGTCTGTCACCGGCAAAAGGGCCGGGGGAAAGGTCTTCCAGTCTTTGCGGGAAAAGGCCGGGCTGTCCAGCCTAAGACTTTTCGTTTCGGGCGGAGCGGCACTGAATGTGGAGGTGGGAAAAGGATTTGAGACCCTGGGTTTTGAGATCGTCCAGGGTTACGGCCTGACCGAATCCTCACCGGTGCTGACCATCAACACCGTCAAGAATCCGGATCACGCCTCGGTGGGGGCTCCCATCTCCTGCGTGGAACTGAAGATCATAGATCCCGACGGCAACGGGATCGGCGAGATCGCGGCAAAGGGGCCCAACGTGATGCTGGGCTATTATAAGAACCCCAAGGCCACCGAGGCGGTGATGAAGGACGGATGGCTGCTGACCGGGGACCTGGGGTACATCGACAAGCGGGGCTGTTTGTACATCACCGGCCGGGCCAAGAACCTGATCGTCTCCGCCGCAGGCAAGAACATCTACCCCGAAGAGGTGGAGGCCCAGCTGCTGAACAGCCCGTTCGTGGCCGAAGTTCTGGTGATCGGCGAAAAGAACCCCCAGACCGAGCGGGAAGAGGTCCACGCCATCATCTATCCCAATTACGAGGCCCTGGACGAATATGCGGCCAAGCACAAAGTTACCCTGGATACGGCCCAGATAGAAAAGATATTAAAGGAAGAGGTCAGGCACCAGTGCAGCCACCTGGCCGATTACAAGCGGGTCAAGCATTTCTCCCTTAGAGAGGAGGAGTTCCCCAAGACCACCACCAGAAAGATCAAGAGGTATCTGTTCGTCGGGAAAAAAGTACAGGTGTAGGACTACGAAACTGTCCGCAACCATTCTCCGGCACTGTGTAAACGTTTTATAGACCGGGAATCCATAAAGCAGGCAATCTCCCAATCAAAAACAACGGAGACCTTCAGCCATGTTGTTTTCCAAGAAAAAAGAAGAAAAGGCGCCCCTCAGTCCCATGGAAAATCTCAAGAAGGAGGAGGAAGCCCTGATCACCCAGGTGGAGCAGGGCCGCCGCAGCTACACCTCGCTGGACCAGCTTTTGGCCGACCGCAAGGCCATGCTGGAAGATGTCAATCACCGGCTGGCAGAGTCTTTGGGCGAAGAGATGTCCATGACCCAGAGGATGGAGGAAGCGCAGGGCAAGCTGGACGACATCAACCGCAAGCTGGACGACCGCACCAAGGAGGATTCCAACCTGGCCACCAAGATATGGGAGAAACGGGCCGAGCTTCTGAAGATAAACCAGCAGATGGGGGAGGACAATAAAAAACTGGCGGCCATAGAGGAAAAGAGCCAGGGCCTGCAGGCCGATCTGATGCTGCTGGAGCAGTCCCATTCCGAACAGCAGAGCCAGGCCGACAGCTGGAAGGCCGAACTGGCCAAGCTGCAGCAGGCCATTAAAGAGCGCCAGGCCGAGCAGGTTGAGGTCGATTCCAAGTTCAAGGAGCATGAAGCCAGGCTGGCCGAAGTGGACGGGACCCTGAAGTCCTGGCAGGACCAGGCGGCCGAGGCCGAAGGCCGGGTCGGCAAATTCAAGGCGGAGGAGGAAGCCTTAAAACAAAAGATCGAGGAGATCAGCAACCAGCAGGCGGCCATCCTGTCCGACCTGACCATGGCCGAGCAGGAAAAGAACGACATGCTGGCCGAAGCCCAAAAGAGCCGGGAGGAAGCCGAAGCCGTGAGGGCGGAGATCAAAATTTTGGTTTTGCAGAAGGACGAACTGGTCAAAGGCATCGAAGAGGTCAAGCACTCTGAATCACAGGTACTGGAGCGGCATCAGACCCTTAAGCAGGAAGAGGACCAGATCCGGCAGAGGATCGCCGGACTTCAGGCCCAGGAATCGTCGGTCACTACCAAGGTGGAAGCCTTGAACGGGGCCCTGGCCGACTCGGAATCCAAGCTTCAGGCCCTGGCACAGGACCATCACAATCACCGCCAGCAAATAGAGAGCATGACGGCAGGGCTGTCTTCCAAGGAAAAGGAATTGTCCGAAAAACAGCAGCAGCATGAAGGCCTGATTAAGGCGATGGAACAGATGGAAACGGAGAAGACCCAGGCCGCCGCCATGCTGGAGGAGATACAGACCAATGTCTTTAAGGCGGAAACCAGGCAGGCCGAGCTGGAACAGCGCAATGCCGAACTGGTTCAGATAGTAGAGGCCGATACGGCCAAGGCCGCCGGACTGGAAAAGGAGATCGCCCAGCGCCAGCACGAGGTGGCGGCGGTGCGGGAACTGGAAAGCTACCTGGCCGACATTCGCGGCCAGATAGAAGAAGCAAAACAGCACCTGCAGAAGATCGGAGAGGACCGGGTCCAGGGCGAGCAGCAGATGGAACAACTGTCTTTGCAAAAACAGGAATTGGAGTCACAGGTAAAACAGCAGATGGAAGAACTGGACTCCAAAAAACAGGAAGCTGAGTCCCAAGCCGGCCAGTGGGAATCCAGACTGAACGAGCACAATCAAAAAATGGCGGAGCTTGAACCGCAGCGAATCCAGATGGAAGAGGCGGTCACAGCCTTGTTCCGGCAAAAAGAGGAACTGGAGCAGGGCATAGCCGGGCTGAAGAACGAGACCCAGTTGCTGGAAGAGGCCAATCAGGAGCTCAACCAACTGAAAGCCGAGCGCAAGGAGCTTCAGGCCGAGGTCAAGAAGATAAAACAGCAGAAACAGGAATTTGCCCAGTCGGCCGAGGAAAGCCAGGCCAAACTGGATAAGTCGGAAGCCCGGCTGGAAAAGGTGAAAACCGAGGAAGCCCAGTTGAAGGAAAGTCTGGCCGCCGCCAAAAAGGAAGTGGCTGATATCGGTAAGGAACGGGCCGAGCTGGAGAAATACCTGCACCAGAAGCAGGACCTGCTGGCCGAACAAAAAGGATTGAAATCCAGCGTGGACGCCCTGAAGGCCGAGCTGGCTGCTTCCCAGGAGCAGCTGGATGTGCTTAAGGAAGAGGAGAAGGGCTGGAGCCTGAGGCTGGAGGATAACAAGAAACAGGCCCAACAGATGGAAAATCTGCTGGAAACATTAAGGACTGACGAGGAAAAGGTTAAGCACCGTCTGGAAGAGGCCGGACAGGCTGCCGAAAAGATCGCGGTCATTGAGCAGGAGATTTCAGGCAAAAAGAACGAGATAGATGAATTGAATGCCCAGGCCGATGAGGCCCGCAGCCGGATGGAGGCCTTGAAGAAGGAACAGGCCGAAATGGAGCAGGAGAAGGCCCGCCGCCGCGAAGAGGAGATGTCGGCTTTGACCAAGCTGAAATCCAAGGTAAGGCCCCAGGGGCTTGGGGCCGGGACGACCCCATCCCCGGCACCCGCCACCCCAGCCATTGCTCCGATCCCGGAACAGCCATTGGCGGCGGAGCGCCCGGCCCTGGCCGCCCGGCCATTGTCGCCGTTTGCCGGAAAGCCGCCGGAACCGGCCAAGCCGCTGGGCCTGCCCAAGGCTGCCCCGGCCCTGTTGAAACCGGCCTCGCCGCTGTCCGCTCCCCATCAGGCGGTACTGCCGATCAAAGAGCACACGTCCCCGCTAAAGCCAGTTTCCCCCTTCTCCAACCCGCAGGCCCGGCCGGGACTTGCGCCCAAAGTGGCGGTCAATCCCCTGGGCAGGATGCCATTGCCGGTAAAACCCCAGACCGGTCTACGGCCGCCCGTGCCCCCGGTGGCCCACCGGCCCGCGCCGCTGAGCCCGCCCAGACCTTTGGAAAAACCCAAGGGGGATGTCTCCTTCAGCTGATAGGATCATATGGACGAAGCGTTGCAGCAATATCTGACCCACCTGGCGGTGGAAAGGGGGCTGTCTGGGAATAGTCTTGGTTCTTATGCCAGCGACCTAAAACGTTATCTGTCTTTTTTGAAAACCAAGAATATTGGTGATCTCCAAACGGTGGAGAGGAAAATGGTCTCCGAATTCCTGTCAATGCTGATGGGCTACGGGCTTTCCCCGGTCTCTCTTTCCCGGAATATCTCCGCCCTGAGGGGGTTCCATCGTTTCCTGGCCTCGGAGGGGATCGCCAGAACCGATCCCACCGAGAACATAGAGACCCCGCGGCTGGACAAAAAACTTCCCGAAGTTTTGGATCTGAGCGAAGTTGAAATACTGCTGGCCCAGCCGGACCCTGCGTCCCTGCTGGGCCTGCGCGATAAGGCCATGCTGGAGCTTTTGTACGCCTGCGGCCTTAGGGTCACGGAGCTGTTGACCCTTAAAACCTCGGACCTGTTCTTCGACCAGGATTTCATCCGCTGTATCGGCAAGGGATCCAAGGAAAGGATAGTGCCGGTGGGCCGGTCGGCCCGCAGCTGGACGGAGAAGTACCGCCAGAATACCCGTCCAGCTTTATTAAGGAAATTCAGCACCGAAGTTCTGTTCCTTAACAACCGGGGCCGCCTCATGTCCCGGATGGGTTTTTGGAAACTGCTGAAAAACTATGCCCAAAAGGCCGGGATCAAGAAGCGGGTGCATCCCCACATCTTGCGCCATTCCTTTGCCACGCATTTGCTGGAGGGCGGGGCCGACCTGCGCTCGGTGCAGGAGATGCTGGGCCACGCCGACATCTCTACCACCCAGATATACACCCATGTGGACCGGGAGTATTTGAAAGAAGTGCACCGGCAGTTCCATCCCAGGGGTTGAAACAAATATATTTACCGGGACGCTGGCTTCGGCACAAGCTCAGCCGAGCGATTTTTGCAGACATTGTAGTAAACCCTTCGGCACTGGCTTCGGCAATTGCTCAGCCCGGCGGCTCATGGCAGGTTCTGCCGAACTATATTATGGATCTTTTTGTCTCAAAACCAACAATATATACAAGGAGTCAACCATGAAGAAAATATTACTGGCATCAGTGCTGGTTCTTCTTGCCGTTTCCGCTTTTGCCCAGAAGCCCCACGGCATCGTCAACCTTAAAACCGTTGACGTGATAATTGACGGCAAGGTAACCGAGGGCGAGTATCCCACCCACTATACGGATTCCTACACCGGCATCGGTGTCAGCTGGGTTTCGGACGGAAAATTGCTTTATGTGGCATTGGAAAGCCCGCATAAGGGCTGGGCGGCCATCTCATTTGGCGAGCATAAGATCCGGGGAAGCGCCATGATCATCGCCTATCATGACCCTTCGGGCCGCCGGGTGGACGAGCACATGGGCAGCTGGGTCTCCACCCACAAGGCCATAGAAAAGCCGAAATTAGTGGACTTCAAGACCGCCAAGACCAATTCCGGGATGATAGTTGAATTCTCCATGCCCCTGGCCCTTTCCAACGGGCAGGCCATAGTTCCGGGACAGCCGATGCCATTCGTTCTGGCCTATCACAAGAGCAAGACCTCGTTCAAAGGCCGGCCCAGCCGCAAGTCTTCCGGGATGCTGGTCCTGGGCAGGGCTGAGCAGGAAGGACAGGGAGAACCTGAGACGGCGGCCCCGGCTGATACCACGAAAAAGTAAATGATATATACGGGCTTTCGGACAAATGTCTGAAGGCCCGATTTTCTTGCCAGGGATAGACAGGATTTACAAGATTTCAACGGAGCATTAAATAAAAACAGCTACTCCAAAATACTTTTAGGAGAAGATGATGAAGAACATCAAAGCATTATTGCTGTTGCTGCTGTTGCCGGGACTGCTGTTTGCCGTCAAAAAGGACATCCAGAAGATCCCGGTGATAGTCCGCTCAGAGGCGAAGGTTGACGGAGTGATCGCCAAGGGAGAATATCAGTCCTCTTTCACCGATACCAAGACCGGCATCACCGTGCACTGGCAGGCCGACAGCGCCAACCTGTACTGCGCCATGCAAAGCCCGGGACAGGGCTGGCTGTCGATCGGCTTCGGCTCTGGCGGGATGAAAGGCGCTGTTATGATCATAGCCTATCAGACAGCAGAAGGGAAATGGGCGGCTGAAGAACATCTGGGCAAAGCCTTTTTCCGGCATGCCCGGGCCGAAAACACGAGACTTATCGCGGCCAGGGCCGGGATCATTGACGGACATACCGTAATGGAATTCTGCCTGCCGCTGTCCCTTTCCAACGGAAAGACCATCAACAGCGCCGGGGAGCTGCCGTACATCCTGGCCTATCACCAGGACAAGCCACAGCTTTCCAAACACAGCAAAAAATCATCGGGCCTGCTGGTCTTGACTTCGGGTAAATAGCGGCTATAATTGGAAAGAGACCGAATTCCCAACCGCAATCCAAAGAAGAGGCGTTATGGCTAAAATGACCGAGGTTCCGGGGAACAACAGGAAGCACCAGGTGGTGCTTTATGCCCTGTCCACCTGCATCTGGTGCAAGAAGACCAAGAAGCTGCTGGACGACCTGGACATTCATTACCGCTATGTATTTGTGGACCTGCTGACCGGCAGGGAAGAACAGGAGATCATGGACCAGGTCAGGGAATTCAATCCAGGCTGCACTTTTCCCACCATGGTGATAGACAACGAAAAAGTGATAGTGGGCCTGAAAGAGCCGGAGATAAAGAAGGTTTTGGAATGAGGACGGCAGGGGAGATCGAGGCGGAGATCCTGGAGCTGGCCCAAAAAGAGGGCTACACCCTGAACCCGGACCGGGAGATCAGGGAAGGGATCATAGAGGGCATCGCAGTCAATGAAGAGCGGCTGGGATACTGGAACTGCCCCTGCCGCAGGGCTTCGGGCGACCGCAACACCGATCTGGACATAGTGTGCCCCTGCCAGTACCGGGACGCCGATCTGAAAGAACACGGCCGGTGTTACTGCGCGCTGTATGTCAACCAAGAGTATCTTGGCCGGGGATCGCCGCCGGAGCCGATACCGGAGAGAAGGCCTATTTCCAAGGTTCAAAAGGTTGTAAAGGCGGAAAATGTTCAAGAGGTTCCGCCGGGGAAGGAAGAAGACATAAAGGTTTGGAGATGCACGGTCTGCGGGTATCTCTGCGCCAGAAGCGAGGCCCCGCCCATCTGTCCCATCTGCCGGGCCAAGAAGGAGAGGTTCGAGGAATTTAGCCTTGTATAAATGTTATTTTAAGTATTTTATGAAAAATCCCCCAAAAAATATTTTTGGGGGATTTTTCATTAGTTGTTTTATCTTAAATATTTGACAAAAATGGTTAAAATTACAAGCAATCCTGACATAAATGTCAAAAGGCATGACAAATAGGTCATGGTAACATAACAATATAAAATGCAATGTGTTGAAAAGTAAAAAAATCTTAATAACGCGTCGAACAGGACATTTATGTCAGGTTTTTAATAAAAAAGTATTAATTATTAAAAACAATCAAATTAATAACTATATGAACAACAAATGATTAGATTACGTATAAAATTATGGCACAGTAATTGCTATTATAATAGAATGAATAAACTTAGAAAATACTAACTTTAAACAAAGGGTTTAAAATGAAAAAAGCAATTTTCGGGGTTCTGTTTGTTGCGATAATTGCTTCACTTGCTTTTGCCGGGATATTTCTTTGTTATGGCTATGCAAGTGTTGGCGAAGGCTGGACAATTTCATGTCCAAGTATAAGCAACACGGGAACAGATATAACAGATTCAGATGGGTATTTTTCAATTACTAGAGGTGATGTACCAGCTGGCACCGAGTATTATTTGAAAGCCACTAAAACGGGGTATATAGCAATGTATAGTGCAATTTATACCTTCGGTGGTTCGACATATGGTGATAATTTAGGAAATGTTGCATTTCATAAGGGACTGCCAGTGGAATAAGGAAATAACATTACCGAATGTATTCTAAATTTATTCACAAATCCTCCTGGCTTAGTTTACAAAGTCAAAAGGGACTCACAGCATTAGAGAGAAATGGTATCAATAAAGCAGTGCGGCACCTTTGGAATTACATTCTGCTTAAAGTGTAATAACTTAGAGGGAACTTTAGAAAGGATTTATTAATGAAGAAGATTTTACTTGGTGTAATTCTTGTAGCAAGCATTGCTTCAGTTGCTTTTGCTTTGCCTTGGATGGTAACAGCTACTTCAACCAATGTTAAAGGATGGACGATTTCTGTACCCGGCGCACCGACCTCAATTCCAAATGTTGCAAATCAAGGCGACTCAGGGTCAGGTTTTTATATACAATGGTCAGGCACTGCTCCAGCAACTGGCGGCTATTATTGCAAAGCAGATTCAACCGGAAAAGCCTCAAGATATTATGGTTGGTGGTGGTATGATGTTACTTATGGGGATACACAACTTGGAGCAATTACATTCGGGACCAGGCTGCCAGCTAATCCATATTAATCAATAGTAATAAAGTTAACAATCAATAAAAATCCCTCTAAGTTATTTCTCTTTTCACATAGGATAAACTGTCTGTTTTATTATAAGTAACATTTAAATACTATGGAAAATGAAACAATCTGGCATAACGGTAAAAGTTATAACAAATAACAATAACAAAAACTAAAAAAGTGAGTGGTAAAACTCAAGAAAGGACCGGTAAATGAAAAAAGCGATCATCATCCTATCACTTCTCGTACTATGTGCCAGTTCAATAGCACTAGCAGTACCTGCCTGGTGCAATGGGAAGGCAAAATTGGGGATAAAATATTTAAATGGCTGGACAATACAAGTAAGTAACGGGACTTATGGTTGGGCGATAGCGCAGCCAGACTCAGGGTATTTTGGCATGTCATACTCTACGCATCCGCCTGCCGGTTATTTTTCTTTTACAGCAGATTCCTCTGGCCAATCACGGCTATTTTCAAATGAATACTATTATGACGGATCTTCCTATGGGGTGCAGTACGGTACGGTACCATTTTATACTTCGCCCAGATAAACGATAAACGTACATTCACGTTTAGTTTTTCAATGAACTGAAACTTACTGCCAGTTCAATAATAAATATACATCATGCGAAAATTATGGTATGGTAATTGCGTTAATAATGTATTGAATAAACTTAAAAAACACTAACTTAAAAAACAAAGGACTTCAAATGAAAAAAGCAATTTTCGGGATTCTGTTTATCTCAATATTTGTAGCAGGGGCATTTGCTGCATTGTTTCTATGCGATGGAAAAGCAAGTTTAGGAACTGGTTGGACAATATCATGTCCTTCAATTGCTGGCACTGGAACATGGACAACCACCTCAGATAGTTTATTTGCAATAGTTAGAACTACGACACCACAGACAGGAACCTACTACTATTTAAAAGCAGAAAGCGGATCAACAACGCGTTATTCTGATTGGTACCAATATGGAGGTGGCATGGATCACCTAGGCTTAGTGAACTTTAATTTAACTAGACCTCCTCTAATGGAACAATAAATTAAAATATTTTAAGTTTATTCATAAAACCCCGGACTTTGTTCCCAAAGTCCGGGGTTTTATCTTGGCGCAGAGCGGCCGGCTGGTTTAAAACGGCGCGAAGCGGTTGGCCTCCCAGTAGGAGGCTTGTAAAAACTGCTGCTGCTTGATCAGTGCCTCCAAATGCAGCTCTTCCCAGCGGATCAGGGCGTTGAACAGCCGCTTGATCTTGAGCTCCTTGGCCTGGCGGCGGTAATTCTTGTAGCCCTCGATGGAATTCTGCTCCAGCAGTATCCCGATGGACAGGGCCGACATCTCGTAGTGCTTGTCGCCCACCCGTTGCTTGAACTCGGGGCTGAAGATGGGGCTTTCCTGGGCCGGGTCCACCTTGGACTTGATCCGGGGAGGCTTTAACTTCATACTTCCCTGCTTTTGATGATCGGAGAACATCAGCTCCAGGGTCTTGTGATGCGACAGCTCGTCCTCGGCCAGCTGGCCGAACATCTGTTTGGCCTTGGGATCCTCGGTGCGCTGGGCCGCAGTAGTGTAGTGATGATAGCCGTCGTTCTCAAACTGCATGGCCTCCACCAGGGAGCGGGAAAAATCATCCATGACAATTTCTCCTTTTGTATCTTGGGTTTTGTTTGTTATTCGTTGGTTTCCAAAGTGAATTCCTGGATCCCAAACCAAAAGCCCACGTCCTTGATGTGGTCCAGCTCGGCCTGGATCAGGTTGTAGTGGGCCTCTTCCATTTCGGCCAGCCGGGCGTACATGGCCTGGGCGTTCTTGTCCTCGGCCTTCTGGCCTTCGCGCTTGTAGAAGCTGGCGGCCTTTTTCTCCATCTCCAAAGCCAGGTTCAAGGCGGAAAGATCATCGGAGCTTCCCTGTCCTGCCGGAGCCAGTTCTTTGGGCGAAGACAGATGGGGGAGGATCTCCTCGATGTCCGAAGGCTGGAATTTGGCCTTGACCCATTTCTGCCCGGCCATCAAGGTGTCCAGCTCTTTTTCCAGAATGTTCAGATGCCCCAACTCGTCCTGGCAGAGACGCAGGAACATGTCCTTGCCGGAAACGTTCTTGGTCTGGCGGGCGAATTTGAGGTATGTCTCCAGGGCGCTCTTTTCCGACTGGATGGCCTTTTGCAGGGCGTCCCGGCCGGCCCCGGTGGTTTTGACGGGCTTGGACGGCTTGGTTTGCTTTTTCATGGAATGTCCTTTGCTATTTTGGAACGATTGACTCAATGAGCCATTCTAATACAAATACGGACGATTTGCAAGGCAGGTTGCTATCTTTTCATTGCCACGACCTTAAGGTCGTGGCAATATTATCCGGTTTACTTCTTCTGTTCCTTTGACCAGCTGTCCTTCAAGCCCACCGTGCGGTTGAAGACAGGCTTGTCCTTGGTGGAATTCTTTGAATCCACGCAGAAATATCCCTGGCGCAGGAACTGGAACTTTTCGCCCGGTTTGGCGTTCCGTAATCCCGGCTCCAGCTTGCAGTCCTTCAGCACGGTCAAAGAATTCGGGTTGACCGGACTTTCGGTGGAGGGAGTGGGATCGGTGAAGAGCTGCTCGTACAAACGCACCTCGCCGGAAACCGCGTCCGCGGCGCTGACCCAGTGCAGGGTGCTTTTCACCTTGCGGCCGTCGGGGGAGTCGCCGCCTTTGGTGGCCGGGTCATATTCGCATCTTAGTTCTGTGATATTGCCTTTATCATCCTTTACCGCCTCTATGCATTTTATGTAATAGGCGTGCTTAAACCGCACCTCCTTGCCGGGGGAGAGACGGAAAAAGCCCTTGGGCGGGGTTTCCATGAAATCCTCCTGCTCGATATACAGCTCGCGGCCGAATGGCACCCGGCGCTTGCCGGCCGAGGCGTCCTCGGGGTTGTTGTCGCATTCGATCATCTCGCTTTGGCCCGCCGGATAGTTTTCGATCACAACCTTCAACGGCCGCAGCACGGCCATCACCCGGGGGGCGGTCTTGTTCAGTTCCTCGCGGATGTAGTGCTCCAGCAGGGCGATGTCCACCAGGCTGTCGCGTTTGGCCACCCCTATCCGGTCGCAGAAATTTTTGATCGAAGCTGAAGTGTAGCCCCGGCGCCTTAATCCCGCCAAAGTGGGCAGACGGGGGTCGTCAAAGCCCTCCACCACGCCGTCCCTGACCAGTTCGATGAACTTGCGCTTGCTCATCACGGTGTAGTTCATGTTAAGCCGGGCAAATTCTATCTGCCGGGGATGATAGATGCCCAGCTGGTCCAAAAACCAGTCGTAGAGCGGCCGGTGGTCCTCGTACTCCAGCGAGCAGAGGGAATGGGTGATGCCCTCAATTGAATCCTCCAGGCCGTGGGCCCAGTCGTACATGGGGTAGATCTTCCATTTGGCGCCCTGGCGGTGGTGTTCCTGATGCAGGATGCGGTACATCACCGGGTCACGCATGTTCAGATTGGGGTGGGCCATGTCAATCTTGGCCCGTAGGGTCTTGGCCCCGTCGGGGAATTCCCCGGCCTTCATGCGGCTGAACAGGTCCAGATTCTCCTCGACCGTGCGGTCGCGGTTGGGGCTGTTCTGGCCCGGCTCGGAAAGGTTTCCCCGGGTCTTGCTAACTTCTTCGGCGCTCAGGTCGCAGACGTAGGCCTTGTTCTTCTTGATCAGCTCCACCGCCCAGTCATACATCTTTTCAAAGTAATCCGAGCCGAAGAACAGCCGGTCGCCGAACTCGGCCCCGATCCATTTGACGTCCTCGATGATGGCGTCAACGAACTCCTGCTCCTCCTTGGCCGGGTTGGTGTCGTCGAAGCGGAGGTTGAACAGCCCGCCGAACTCCTTGGCGATGCCGTAGTCTATCCAGATGGCCTTGGCGTGGCCGATGTGGAGGTAGGCGTTGGGCTCCGGGGGGAAGCGGGTGTGAACCTTGGCAAAGCGGCCGCTCTTAAGGTCCTCGGCCACGGCCTCGCGGATGAAGTTGGTAGCGGCCGCGCCTTCGATGGGGGTCTTGATGTTTTCGGTGTTGCTCATTTTTTTAATTTTATGCTTGACTTTTAGTATATTTTGCAGTATATTACTAGAGTCATCTACCAATGGAGGTAGAAGGACATCGGGAGCCGCTCGCAAGGGCGGCTGCTGTCATTTATACCCTTTTTTCGTAATGTTTTGTTAATGTCTTATTGTATTCTTCATCTACATGGAATGCAGTAACCCAGTAATACTTTGTTTTTTTATGTTGTAAAATCAAACAATAATTGTATTCTCTTAGCCAAATATTTCTACGTACCCCTTTATTTTGGGGACCTTCCTTATAATCAAAAATTGTAATTTCGGGTCTTGTTCCGCTAGTCATAATAACTTTAGCCCATGGTAATCTTTCGGCACGCCGGTAATCTGGAAGCCTTTCTTTAATTCCGCCTTCAGACAATTGATCTTTACTAACAACATGCCAAAATCCCTCTTCTTTGCCCTGTCCATCTTCATTTATCGTTCTATTATAATCGACACGTAGGTTATTGTGAAAGGTTGAATTCCATTTAAAATCGGTGACAAAAATTTTATAAAGTTCATCTACGATAGTACTCCATTCACCAGCCATTGGTAATAAGGGTGGCAAAAAACTGCCATTGTCGTTACTTTGTGGCATTATTTTTCTCTCTCGGCAAAAAAGTAAAAATATTAAACTTATCTTCCCATGGTGCTGTTGTTTCTGTTAAAGTAAGTTTAACTTTTGCTTTTATCAACTCTATTAGTGAAAGTTTAGCTGTACTTTCTATTAAACCTCTATTTACATAAGAGAGTGCACCAATAAAGAAATCTGCAATTTGTAATATTTCACTTTCTTTTGATCTAATTTGTTGCATTATATTAATTATCTCATGCGAATTGGTTGGATAACTATTCTTTAAAATATCTTTTAATGTGTTTATTTTTATTTGACTTTGGGTGTCCTTAATATCCATAAAAATATTATATACGGACTCGCATGTAATCATATTGCGCAGTAAGTAATAATACATTTTATAATAAAATGAGTCATGGCTACCTTGATTATAATATTGATGATCAAGGTTTTTTTTATTTTTTACGACAACACATCTAAAACCTAAATCGTTTTGGGAGAAAAAATATTCAATTATATCTCTATAATAATCTAATCGTGAGTTTGATACTTTTTGCCATTTTAATTCCCCACGACAGCTATGCTTTTCTTTTAATTGACGTAACTCTTCTGTTATATGTCGAACTTTTTCTATAGGACATTTTACAGCCCCTAATAGCATGACTTCTTGCTTGTCATGCTCCAGATGACAGCTTTCATCACAATAAATATTAATAATAGAAGCCATGCTCGATTCTCTTAAGGTTGTTAATTTATCCAACATTAACCGTTAGCATTTCTATACTCTTTTGAACTCTTTTCAATGTCTCCTCTTTCCCTAGTATCTCCGCCAGTTCCGTGGCCCCGCCGGGGGTGACCTCGCGGCCGGAGAGGGCTATGCGCAGAGGCGTAAGGAAGGTGTTGGCCTTTACCCCCAGCGTCTCTACCACCACATACAGCGCCTGCTTGATGGTCTCATGGTCCCAGCTTCCCAGTTTCTCCAGTTCCGCCCGGCAGGTCTTAAGGTATTCCAGGGAATTCATCAGGTCGGTCTTGGCCTTTTTGTTGACGAACATTTCCTTTGCATATTCCGGCAGGGCATCGATGAAATCCACCCGGGCCGGGATGTCCGACAGCACCACGGTGCGCTGTTGCATCAGACCGGACAGCTTGCGCAGGTCAATTCCCGGGCTTTTGACGGCCTGCTGCAGCCAAGGCAGGGCTGCTTCGTAAAAGATCTCGGGCGTCATTTTGCGGATATACTCGCCGTTCATCCATTTCAACTTCTCCACGTCGAAGATGGCCGGGGAATTGTTCAGCCCGGCCACGGAGAAGACCTTCTTCAACTCATCCAATGAAAATATCTCCCGTTCATCCTTGGGGTTCCATCCCAGCAGGGCGATGTAATTGACGATAGCCTCCTTGAGATACCCCTGATTATAGAAATCTTCGAAGGAGGCGTCGCCCTCGCGCTTGGAAAGCTTCTTTCCTGCTGCCTTCATGATCAAGGGCAGGTGGATGTAGGCCGGGATCTCCCATTCCAGGGCCTGATAGATCAGGTTGTACTTGGGGGCCGAGGACAGGTATTCGCTGCCGCGGATGACGTGCGATATCTGCATCAGGTGGTCGTCCACCACGTTGGCGAAGTTGTAGGTGGGCAGGCCGTCTGACTTCAACAGGATCCCGTCCTCCAAGGTGGAGTTCTCCACCGTCACTGTGCCGTAGACCAGGTCGTCAAAGCTGGTGGAGCCCCCGCGGGGGATCTTCTGGCGAATCACTGAAGGCTCGCCCGAGGCCGCCCGTTTCTTGGCCTCTTCCGGACCGATGTCCCGGCAGGGGTCCTGGAATTTGACGGCAGTATTGTTCCCGCCGGCTTCCTGGCGCAGGGACTCCAGCTTCTCCTTGCTGCAGAAACAGTAATAGCCGCCGTCCCTGGCGATAAGCTTTTCGGCCCATTCCTTATAGATGCTTTTCCGCTGGCTCTGGACATAGGGGCCGAAGGGGCCGCCGATATCCGGGCCCTCGTCATGTTCCAGACCCACCAGTTTCATTGTATTATAGATCACCTCGACCGAGCCCTCCACCAGCCGTTCCTGGTCGGTGTCCTCGATCCGCAGGATGAACTTACCGTTCATGGTGCGGGCGATCAGGTAGGCATAGAGGGCGGTGCGAAGATTG
This sequence comes from candidate division TA06 bacterium, assembly GCA_016235665.1. Taxonomy (NCBI): domain Bacteria; species candidate division TA06 bacterium. The sequence goes on from JACRJI010000013.1 coordinate 192,649, forward strand.
CCGATGTGCATGTAGCCGGTGGGGCTGGGGGCGAAGCGGGTGCGGACAGTAGGCATTGTTGTGATATGGGATTTGATGTTTGGAATTTTGGGGGCGCTTTTCATCCTGAGACTTGTCCTTAGCCGGGCTGCTTGCATTGCTGACGCGTGCTTGACCAACCGAAGGATGCTCTTTCATCCCTCATCCAGCCAAGCGGGAAGGTGTCTCGGGATGACAGCGGATAAGTTAAATAATGATACCAAATATGCCGGGCAAAGTCAAAGGTAAATGGCACTAATTCAAAGGGTTTATTGATATTTTATTAACTTGATTTTAGTAAATAAATATGATATAATAAACATTTGCATTAAAGTCATATTTGTAACCCATTAAACTGCATTAGGTTATATATGAAGCCTCAAGCCAGGCCCAACATCCAGGGTATCAGCCCATACATCCCGGGCAAGCCCATCGAAGAAGTGCGCCGGGAGCTGGGCATAAGGGGTCAGATCATCAAGCTGGCCTCCAACGAAAACCCGCTGGGGCCTTCGCCCAAGGCGGTCAAAGCCCTGCGCAAATCGCTTAAGGAGATCAACCTTTATCCCGATGACGGGTGCTTTGCCTTGAGCAAGAGGCTGGCCTCCCATCTGGGAGTCAACGAGGACCAGCTGATCTTCGGCAACGGCTCGGTGGATGTGATAGAGTTCATCACCAAGACCTTCGTGGCTCCCGGCGACCATGTGGTCATCGCCGAGGGGGCTTTCATCATGTACAAGATAGCGGCCAAGATGGCCGACGCCAGGCCCTCGCTGATACCCCTGAAAAATTACCTCCACGACCTGGACGCCATGGCGGCGGCCGTCACCCCCCAGACCAAGGTGGTCTACATCGCCAACCCCAACAATCCCACCGGCACCATGCTGACCGAAGCCCAGGTCAAGGCCTTCATGAAGAAGATCCCGGAGAGCTGCGTGGTGGTGTTCGACGAAGCCTATTCCGAATACATCGACCGGCCAGATTTTCCCGATACCATCAAACTGCTCAAGGACTGGCCCAACGCCATAGTGCTCCACACCTTTTCCAAGATCTACGGCCTGGCCGGATTGAGGGTGGGCTACGGGGTGGGAAGCCCCGAGCTGATCGCCCAGATCCGCAAGGTGCGCCTGCCTTTCAACATCAGCCTAAGCGGGCAGGTGGCCTGCCTGGCGGCTTTGGACGATGCCAAACATCTGGCCAAAAGCAAGAAGCTCAACACCGAGGGCAAAGAATATCTGTACAAACAATTACAGGTCTTAGGGGTTTCCTATGTTCCGTCAGAAGGGAACTTCATCCTGATAGACCCCAAGACGGACTCCATGCCGGTCTTTACCGCCCTGCAGAAACTGGGGGTCATCGTCCGGCCGGTCAAGAACTACGGATACCAGACCGAACTGCGGGTGACCATCGGCACCGCCCGGCAGAACCGGAAGCTGATAGGGGCGTTGAAGAAGGTGCTGAAATAGGGTCTTTTCAATCAACCGGCGACAATCAGAAGTGTTCCATTGGCGGTACCCAGTATCCACTAGTCAGTAATCTATAACCGGTGAATACTGGATAGTGAATAGTGGATAGTGTATAGTCAAAACGACTTTATAATCTGTAACAAGCAATTCAGTTGATGTCTCGCAAACCGGTGATAGCCATAGACGGCCCGGAGGCCACCGGCAAAAGTAAAACCGACAGGATGGTTGCCCAGAAGCTGGGGTACCTGTACATCGACACCGGGGCCATGTACAGGGCAGCCGGTTTAAAGGCCCTGCGTCTGGGGATCTCATTCAGCGACCGGGAAGCCATAGCCAAAATGATGGAACAGACGGACATCAGCCAGGAGGTCACTTCCAACGGCCCGGCCACTTTTCTGGACGGGGTTGATGTCAGCGGGCTGATCCGCAGCCCGGAGGTCTCCCAGGCCGCCTCGGACATATCGGCCATCACTTCGGTCCGCCAAAGGCTGGTGGCGCTGCAGCAGCGGATGGGCCGGGCGGGCGGGGTGGTGATGGAGGGCCGGGACATAACCACGGTGGTCTTTCCCACGGCCGAGGTCAAGGTCTTCATGAAGGCCTCCATCCAACAGCGGGCCTGCAGGCGCAAAGCCGAACTGGAGGCCAACGGCATGACCATGGACCTGAAAGAACTGGAGAAGCAGATAGAGAACCGCGACCGGCAGGACAGCCAGAGGGACGACAGCCCCCTGACCTGCACCCGGGATTCATTGGTAATAGATACTTCAACCCTGACCATAGACCAGCAGGTGGAGATGGTGATGGCCCGGGCGGAAAAGATACAAAAGGAGCAGGCATGATCTGGGAAAGCCGGGCCTTCAATTCCCGGGCATACCGGCTGACCTGGCACTGCCTGAACATCATTTTCAGCGCGCTTTTCCGGTGGAAGGTGGAGGGCCGGGAGAACATCCCCCGGCAGGGACCCCTGATCATCGCTTCCAACCACATCGCCCTGATCGACCCGCCGTACGTGGGGGCCTGTGTGCCCAGGGAGATCGCCTTCATGGCCAAGAAGGAGCTGTTCGTCTTTCCCCCATTAAGGGCGTTGATCACCAGCCATAACGCCTTTCCCATCAGGCGGGGCGGCTGGGATTCCCAGGTATTCAGGCTGCTGAAGGAAAAACTTGATCAGGGCCTGGCGGTGCTGGTCTTTCCCGAAGGCACCCGCAGTCGGACCGATGAATTTTTGGAACCAAAACCGGGCATAGGGCTTCTGGTCAGGCAGCAGCTGGTCCCGGTGGTTCCCTGTTTCATCCGGGGTACCAACCTGGGATGGAGGGACCTGCTTTCCGGAAAACATCAGCTGACGACCAAATTCGGCCGTCCGATAACCCCGGCCGAGATAGAAGCGTTCCCCTCCGACAAGGAAGGGTACATCGGCCTGAGCTGCCTGATCATGCAGAGGATAGCCGAGCTGAAGGAAAGTTCCCGATGAAGATAAAAGTGGCCCAAAGCGCCGGGTTCTGCTTCGGGGTGAAACGGGCGGTGAACCTGGCTTTTGAGATAGCCAAGAAATCTAAAACGCCGGTATATACCCTGGGACCCATCATTCACAATCCCCAGGTGGTGGCCCAGCTGGAGGCCTGCGGGGTCAAGGCGGTCAGCAGCCCATCCAGAATCAAAAAGGGCACGGTCATCATCCGCTCCCACGGGGTGCACCCCAAGGTCATGGCCGGCCTCAGGAAAAAAGGGATCAGGATCGTGGACGCCACCTGCCCCTTTGTGACCAAGGCCCAGAAAGCCGCGGCCCTGCTTAAATCCGAAGGACGCCAGGTGGTGATAGTGGGAGAGGCCGAGCATCCCGAGGTGGTGGCCTTAAAGGGGTATGCCGGCCCCAACTCGGTGGTCTACAACCACAACGATTTCAAGGTCCAGAAGAAACTGGGGGTGCTGGCCCAGACCACGCTTTCGGCCGGGGATTTTATAGAGGCCCTGATATCTTTCGGGAGGAAGGCCGAAGACATCCACATCGTCAACACCATCTGTCAGGCTACCAAAGTGCGGCAGCAGGATACCATGAGGCTGGCCAAGGATTCCGACGTGATGATCGTGGTGGGCGGACGCAACTCGGCCAACACTTCGCGCCTGCTGGAACTCTGCCGTAAAGTGGGCCGTCCGGCTTATCATGTGGAAACAGAACGGGAGCTGAAGGCCAAATGGTTCCAAAACTGCTCCAAGGCCGGGGTCACGGCCGGGGCGTCCACTCCGGACAGCATGGTCAAAAAAGTTGTGGACCGGATCAAGGAACTTAAATCTAAATAAGGTACAGCGTAAAGCTCACAGCTTAGAGCGGTTTTACAGAAAAAATGGCAAGGCTGGCATTAGTCGGCCTATTTTATACCGAAAGGAGTTTTAATAAAACTCATGGCAAAAACCAAACAACCAAGCGAGGAGCTTCTGTCACAGGACCACCTGCTGGAGCAGGATGATCAGGAGGGTTCGGGCGAGTTCCGGAAACTGCTGGAGGAATTCACCAGCAACAGGAAATTCGAGGAGGGCGAGATCGTCACCGGCACCGTCCTGCGGATCTCCGGGGAATCGGTGATCGTGGACGTCGGGTTCAAATCCGAGGGGATCGTCCCGGTGGTGGAATTTTTGGACCGGACCGCCATCGAGATCGGAAAAAAGGTAGACCTGCTGTTGGAGCAGGTGGAGGACCAGGACGGGCAGATCGTGCTGTCCAAGATCAAGGCCGACTTCATCAAGGTCTGGGACAAGGTCCAGAAATCCCTGGACAGCGAGGTGGTGGTGGACGGCAAAGTGCTGCGCAAGGTCAAGGGCGGATTGATCATCGACCTGATGGGCGTGGACGCCTTCCTGCCGGGCTCCCAGATCGGCCTCCGGCCGCTGGAGACCATCGACAGCCTGCTGGGGCAGACCATTCCCTTGAAGATCATCAAGATCAACAAAAAGAAGCGCAACATAGTGGTCTCGCGCCGGGTGGTGCTGGACGCCGACCGCGACAAGCAGCGGGCGGTGATCCTGGCCGAGATAGACAAGGGACAGGTGCGCGAGGGCATCGCCAAGAACATCACCGATTTCGGGGTGTTCGTGGACCTGGGCGGCCTGGACGGCCTGCTCCATATCACCGACATGTCGTGGGGCCGGATCAGCCATCCTTCGGAACTGGTCCAGATCGGCCAAAAGGTCAAGGTCAAGATCCTGGAATACGACCGCGAAAGGTCCCGGGTCTCTCTGGGCTTGAAGCAGCTGACCACCCATCCCTGGGAGAGCATCGAGTCCAAGTTCCCGGTGGGCACCAAGATCTTCGGCAAGATCGTATCCATCACCGATTACGGCGCCTTCATAGAGCTGGAGAAGGGGGTGGAGGGACTGATCCACATCTCCGAGATGTCCTGGACCCGCCAGGTGAAGCATCCTTCCAAGATAGTCTCCATCGGGGACTCGGTGGAAGCGATGGTGCTGAAGATAGACAAGGCCGAGCAGAAGATATCGCTGGGCCTGCGCCAGCTGGGGCCGGATCCCTGGACCAGCATCGAGGCCAAGTATCCAATAGGGGCCAAGGCGGTGGGCAAGGTCCGCAACATCACCAACTTCGGCATCTTTGTGGAGCTGGAGGACGGGATCGACGGCCTGATCCACATCTCCGACATCTCCTGGACCAAGCGCATCAAGCACCCCGGCGATGTGGTCAAGAAGGGCGATGACGTCAACGTGGTGGTCACCAACATCGACAAGGAGAACCACCGGATATCGCTGGGCATCAAGCAGATGGAGGAGGACCCCTGGAACACGGTCGGCCAGAGCTTTACCCTGGGCCAGACGGTGCACTGCAAGGTGAACCGGCCGCTGGAGCGGGGCTTGCTGGTGGACATGGACAAGGGTTTTGAGGGCTTCGTGCCGGTCTCGGAACTGGACAAGGTAGACGAGACCAAGCTGGAAGAGACCTTCAAGGGCGGCGAGGAGATGGACCTCAAGATCATCGAGATCGACGTCAACAACCGCCGGATAGCCCTTTCCCAGAAGGCTTTGATATCGGGCCAGGAGGCCGAGGACATCAAGCCGTATCTGAAGGAAGCGCCCAAGGAAGCCCCGGGGGCCGCACAGGTTCAGTAGTTTTTAAGGACTTGGATCAAGGCACGGGTCTTTGATCATAAAGCGGGCCGGATGAAAATCCGGCCCGCTGTTGTTTATAAAGCGGTGTAGTGATCTCTACCTTGTCTCTTCCCATTGAGGAAAGAGGTATTTGTTTTTGGTTGAATTGGCAAGTGACTACTTTATTGTTGACTTATGTTTCCATTTAGTTGTATCATTTATGATCAATCACCAAACTTAATAATTGTCAGAATCCCAATAAAGGAATAACCTGATGACCAGATCTGTTATAATGTTTACATTGTTACTTGGTATCTATAGTATATCGAATGGAGATACGCTGGACGTTAAAACGCCCGGAAAATTTAATGGAAGGTATCATATATCGTTTGGTCTTGTTAATTATTACACTGCCAATGTATTTACATTTCCAAACAACCTGGATAGTACAAGAAACGATAGTTTTAACAGCTTTGATTGTAAAGGATTGTCAGTTTGCCTTAGATATACACTCAACAAAAATGTTGATTTTACTGCCGAATACTGGAGGTGGACTGGAATGTCCGGGAAACCTTATGCAAGAGATTTAATATATCCTAAAGTGGATGGGTTTGGTTTGGGGATACAACATAATATTAATGAATTCTGTGACCTATTTGATCCCATTATCAAAGCCAATATCAATTATTATCGCGAAACAATTGATCAATATACAGATAGTACGGGTTCTATGAATCTGTTTTCAGAGTATACTTTTGGTTTTTGTGCAGTCATTGGTAGTGATTGGAAAATATCAAAACACTTCTCAATACCAGGTACTATAGGATATCACTTTATAAAAGGGAATAAAGATTTTTCTGGATTGGATTTTAATTTTGGAGTAAGCTATAACTTTGGGAAATAACCAATAAATTCAAAGTAGTTTTTGTGAAAAAAGCTAAAGAAGAAACAACGGAGATAGTTTTTGTGATGGCGAGGGAATTGGTTTCATAAAAAGCAAACAGGCCCCGATGACTATTTATCGGGGCTTTTCATTAATTTGCTTGACAAGCAGGCTCAGACATAATATCATTTAACAGTACTAACCATTCAACAACAAAAGGCACAAAGCATGCCCTGAGCCAGCCGAAGGGAACACAAAATATTTAGTGCCGATCAACGACAAATATTCAGGCATTGCAATGGAACAAACAAATAAACAAGAGTTCAGACCCAAGGATCGAAGCGCAAAAAATATATTCTCCGGTCTGGGATTAAGGTCACTGGTGGCGGTGCTGGGCATTCCGGCCCTGCTGGCCACGGTCTACTACGGAGGCTGGTGGCTGGGAGCGGCGGTGCTGGCCCTGTCCCTGCTGGGGCTTTGGGAGTTTTACGGACTGGCCCGGGCTAAGGGAATTATACCTCTCACTGCCTGGGGCCTGGCAGGAGGGGCCCTCTTATGGCACTGTTTTATCAATCCAACTTTCATTGCCGCCGGAGCATTGACGCTTTGGCTGCTTCTTTTATTCAGCTGGATGGTGGTCAAGGGCGGGGTGGACGGATCGCTGGTCCGGGCCGGAGCGACTGTCTTTGGGGTGGTCTACGTTGCCGGACTTTTGGGACACCTGCTGTTGCTTCGCAATCTGGATGACGTCCTGGGCTTTAAGCTGGCGGTGCTGACCATGGCCCTGATCTGGATCGGGGACACCGGGGCCTATTTCACCGGGATGGCCTTTGGCAAAAGGCCGCTGGCTTCAAAGATCAGCCCCAAGAAATCAATGGAAGGACTGGCTGGCGGAGCGTTGTTTACTTTGGCCGCGGCTTTTCTGATCGCAAGGTTTTGGATATGGGAACTGTCCGCCTGGCAGGCCCTGGTGATCGGGCTGGGGGTGGTCATCTTCGGCACTTTGGGGGATCTGTTCGAATCACTGCTCAAACGCGATGCCGGGGTCAAGGATTCCGGTAACCTGCTGCCGGGCCACGGCGGGGTGCTGGACCGCTTTGACAGCATGATGTTCGCTCTGCCGTTTGTTTACTGGTTCTGCAGGATATTTGTCCTGGGATGAAGCGGGGATACAATGCCACAGAGGTACGGAGACACAGAGGCTTTATAAAACGGACATTTGAATATTTTGTATCGTTTAGAATTTTGAAATTAGTAATTAGATTTTGATAAAAAATGCCCTCAACAGATTTCCTGATAATCGGTTCCGGCATAGCCGGGCTGACCTTCGCTCTAAAAGTCGCCGATCACGGCCGGGTGGTGATCGTCACCAAAAAGGACGACACCGAGTCCAACACCAACTATGCCCAGGGCGGCATAGCCGCTGTGTTCGGCCAGGATGACAGCTCCTCCAGCCATGTCAAGGATACCCTTGAGGCCGGGGCCGGGCTTTCCCACCCGGAAGCGGTTCAGGCCATGGTCTCCGAGGGTCCGGCCCTGGTGGAAAAGCTTTCCCGGCTGGGGGTGGCCTTCACTAAAGGACAGGCCGGAGATCTGGACCTGGGGCGCGAGGGGGGACACTCCAAACGCCGGATCGTCCACGCCAAGGACTATACCGGACAGGAGGTGGAACGGGCCCTGGTGCACCAGATCCGCAGCCATCCCCACATCACCATCCTGGAGCACCATCTGGCCATAGATCTGATCATGTCCCAAAGCGGCGGGGAAGAGGCCTGCCGCGGTGCCTACGTGCTTGAGCCAAAGACCGGAAAGATCCTGGAGTATGCAGCGGGCGTCACCCTGCTGGCGGCCGGAGGCTGCGGGCAGGCCTTTCTGCACACCACCAACCCGGCCATCGCCACCGGGGACGGCATAGCCATGGCTTACCGGGCCGGGGCCGCCGTGGCCAACATGGAGTTCATGCAGTTTCATCCCACCACCCTGTATCAGGATTCGCTGGACGAGAACGAGAGATCGTTCTTGATCTCCGAAGCGGTGCGGGGCGAGGGCGCGGTATTGCGCGACCTGAAGGGCCGGGCCTTCATGCCGGAATATCACAAGCTGGCCGACCTGGCTCCCCGCGATGTGGTGGCCCGGGCCATAGACAGCGAGCTGAAGGCCTCCGGAGATTTCCACGTCAACCTGGACATTGCCCCGATAGGGCTGGAGAAGTTCCATGACCGGTTCCCCAATATCAGCCAGGGCTGCGCCCAGCGGGGCATTGATCTTTTAAAAAACCTGATCCCGGTGGTGCCGGCGGCCCACTACATGTGCGGCGGAGTGAAGACCGGCCTGGACGGACGGACCAGCATCAAAGGTTTGTATGCCGCCGGGGAGACTGCCTGCACCGGCGTCCACGGGGCCAACCGGCTGGCCTCGAACTCCCTGCTGGAGGCGCTGGTTTTTGCCGACCGGGCGGCCACGGCCGCCGTCAGGGAAAAACCGGAAGCGTCTGCTGTTCCGGCCTGGGATTACGTCGGTTCTGTTCCCAGCCGGGAGAAGGTGGTGATCCGGCAGAACCGGCTTTCCATCCGCTGGCTGCTGTGGAATTACGCCGGGATCGTGCGGAACGACAAAAGGCTGTGGTGGGCCAAAAACCGCCTGCAATCCATTATGGACGAGATCCACGATTATTACTGGAAGTACCATGTCAGCCCCGACCTGGTGGAACTGCGCAACATTGCGGCCGTGGCTAAAATGATCATAGACTGCGCCATCCAGCGCAAGGAGTCGCGGGGCCTGCATTACAACCAGGATCATACAGAACGGGATGATGTGAATTACGGGAAGGACACAGTGATAAGGATGGCGGAATGAACGCTTATGACCACAATATAACTATCTGGGCAATTCATCCAACTACGTATGCCTTAGGCTACTTCGTCGGACGCGTGAATTGCCCCAATGAGTACCACCAATGACACAAAAACCCTCATATTTCTGGCCGGTGATGGCCCTGGGTGTGATAGGGATATCCTTCGGCTCCATCCTGATCAAGCTGTCCACCGCCCAGCCGCTGGCCATAGCCTTTTACAGGCTGTTGTTCTCCGGACTGCTGATGCTGCCGTTCTATTTCCACCAACCGGGGCCGAAAAGAATATCCCCGGGCGATCTGGGCTGGATCGCCCTGTCCGCCTTGTTCCTGAGCCTGCACTTCGTGACCTGGGTCTATTCCCTCAGCTTTACCTCGGTCACCAGTTCGGTGGTGCTGGTGACCATAAATCCCCTGTTCGTCAGCATCCTGGGCTGGGTCTTAATGAGGGAGAAGACCGGACCCCGGATACTGGCCGCCATCGCGGTGGTGGTGGCCGGCGGGGCCATCATCGGGGGAAGGGCGCTGGCGGCGGGCGGGATGGGAAACCTGGGCAACCTGCTGGCCCTGGCCGGGGCGCTGATGGCCTCGGGCTATCTGCTGACCGGGCGGCACCTGCGGAAGAGGCTGAGCCTGGTGACCTATACCACCATTTGTTATTCCATGACGGCAGTAATACTATTGATGGCTTCCCTGGTTGCCAAGACGCCGCTGGGCGGTTTCTCCAGGATAAATTATCTTTACTTTGCGCTGATGGCCATCGGCCCGCAGCTGTTGGGACACAGCATTTTCAACTGGGGGCTTAAGTATCTGCCCACCCCGCGGATCGCCATGCTGATCATAGCCGAACCGGTGGGCGCGACCATTCTGGCTTTTCTGGTGCTTAAGCAGATGCCGTCAATCTTTGAGATGATAGGTGCGGTGTTCATCATGGCGGGGGTGTATATCTCGGCGCAGGAAGGTAAAGGGTCCGCAGTCGCATAAAGTATAAGGAGTAACAAAAAAGCCCTGACGATCTCTCGTCAGGGCTTTTAACTTGGGTCTTGGATCTATCTAAAACGAATCGTAATACGCCAGTTTCACCGTTCTGCCGATCCTGCCGGCATCGGTGTCTTGCTCTCCGTTTCTCAGGACATTCTTCAGGTCGGCCTCCAGCATCAGGCGGTTGCTGAACAGCCAGCGCAATCCCACGTTCAGGTAGCCATAGCCTTCACCGTACTGGTCGTCGTTGAGATTGTCGTTAAATGCGCCGTCATATTCGGCCACCATCCAAAGCTCTGGGTTCAGGGATTTTTCCAAGCCAACGTAAAAATCAACTTCGTTGTCTTCGCTGTGGCGCTCTTCCAGGCTGTAGCTGGCCCCGCCGTGAAAGGCCAGGGTGCCCAGGAATTTGTAGTTCTTGCTGGCTGCGGCATAGAATCCGCGGGATTTGATGAAATAGCGGCTTCCGGCCCAGTAGCCGAATCCCTGGTTGTCAAACCCTACCGCAATGGCCGGCATGGCGTAGCTCTCGTCAAAGATGCGGTACTTGACCTGGAATCCCGGTTGGGGGTTCCAATTGATGTTGCCGTAGCCGATGATATTGTCCCCGCCGTAGGAGAAACCAAGATTAAGGCGGTCAAAAAGCCCAAAGCTCAGGCCGAACAGCAGACCGCCCACCGGCTGCATTCGCAGATTGACCGAGTATTGGGCCCGGTTCAAAGTGCCGGCGGTGGGCATGTCCACCAACTGCTCAAACTGCAGGGCCAGACAGGGCAAAGCCGCCAGCAACAGCAGGGAAGATACAAGCAATATCCGCAATGTTTTCATATTCCCTCTTATAAATTGTGTGTATGCTTTAGGACTATACAATATATAGTGATTATATAACAAAAATAGCCGAAAAATCAAGCAAAATCGGAAGAAAACTGGGAAACCTTTTCCCACGCTTGCACGCCAAAGCGCTTCAGCGCGCAGGCACGAGATAAACGAAAAAACACGAAAAAATACCATATACTTTTTATAGTGTATGGTAAAAGAAAATGAATCCGCGTTTATCTGCGTAAATAGTTCGACTAAGGCTTCGGCAGGGCTCAGCCGCACCGCTCACTACGGCGTCCGCGTCCTATTAAAGGTGCCCTGGTTCAGTCGTTCTGGCCGTTGCGCTGGTAGTTGTTTCTCTTGCGGGGCGGGGCCGGGTTCCATTTGCCGCCCAGTTTAAAGTGCGGGCCCTGGAGCAGTTCGGTCAACCCGGTGAACAACTGGTGTTCTACTTTCACTTTTATGTTCTTGGGCTTGATCTTCACCGGCAGGCCGTTCTCCCCCTTAACCGAGAATACCACCGGGCAGTTCCCGGGGTGCCCGTCCAACAGTTTGGTCAGGGCCTGGTTGAATTTCTGGTCCAATTGGTCTTCTTCCAGGGAGATCTCCAAGAACTCCACCAGTTTTCCGCTGACCTGCTCCAGCGGGAACAGGTCGGCCACCACTAATTTGGGGTATTCATTTTCCTTGGTGGAAACGCTGCCGGCCACCAGCACCAGGGTGTCCTCTTTTATGAACTCCCGCTTGCTTTCGAACAGGTCGGCAAAGACCACTATTTCGCAGAAGCCGGTCAGATCCTCCAGGCTGACGAAGCCCATGGGCTTTGAACCTTTGGGAGTGTAGATCTTGAAGCTGGAGATCAGCCCGCCCACTATCACCTGGTCGTTGTCGTCAAGCTCGGCCAGCTGGCTGATGGTGTGGGTGGCCAGGCTTTTCAGCTCGGCGGTGTGCTTCTCCAAAGGATGCCCTGAAAGATAGAATCCCAGCGCTTCCTTCTCGTAGACCAGAAAAGCCTTGCGGTCGATGGGATGGGGGGCTTTGGCCGGAGCCGCCTGGGCCTTGGCGGCGGCCGGAGGGACTGACACGCCGGCGTCGAACATCAGGGTCTGGCCCTTCATCTGATCCTCCCGGGCCTGGGCCGCCCGGATCATCAGGTCGTCCAGCCTTTCCAGCAGGGCGGTGCGGTCGGGATCCAGGCTGTCGAAACAGCCGGCCTTGATCAGGCTCTCCAAGGCCTTGCGGTTGACCAGACGGGCGTCGGCCCGCTCCAATACCTGTTCTATGGAAACGAAATCGCCGCCGGCCTGGCGGGCCTTGATGACCGACTCCACCGCCGAGGAACCAACGTTCTTGACCACTCCCATGCCCAGCCGGATCGATCCTTCTTCCGGGGAATAGGCGTAGAGGCTTTTGTTGATGTCCGGGGGCAGGAGGGTCAGCTTGGACTCGCGGCAGTTGGCCATGAAGGCCATGGTCTTGGCGGTGTCGCCCATCACGCTGGTCAGCAGAGCGGCCATGTATTCCAAGGGATGGTGGGCTTTGAGATAGGCGGTCTGGTAGGCCAGCACCGCGTATCCGGCGGCGTGTGACTTGTTGAAGCCGTAGCCGGCAAACTTGGCCAGGGTGTCGAATATCTTTTCGGCCTTTTCCTTGGGTATCTTGTTCACAGTATGGCAGCCCTTGATAAAGGCCGGGCGGTGCTTCTCCAGGTCCTCCTGCTTCTTCTTGCTGATGGCCTTGAGCATCAGGTAGCCGGCCCCCAGGCTGTAGCCGGCCAGGGCCTGCACCGCCTGCATCACCTGTTCCTGGTAGATCATCACTCCGTAGGTGTCCCTGCAGATGGGCTCCAGCAGGGGATGCTCGAACTCGATCCTCTCCTGGCCGTTCTTGCGCTTAAGGAAATCCTCGATCAGGTCCATGGGGCCGGGACGGAACAGGGAGATGATGGCGATCAGGTCCTCGATGGAGGCGGTTTTGAATCTGACTGTCAGGTCCCGCATCCCCGCCGATTCCAGCTGGAACAGGCCGATGGTGTCGCCCCGCCGCAGCAGTTCAAAGGTAAGGGCGTCGTCGTAGGGGATTTTTTCAATATCGATCTTAACGTCCTTGGCGGCCAGCATCTCCAGGGTCTGCTCGATCACGGTCAGGTTGCGGAGGCCCAGAAAATCCATCTTCAGCAGGCCACACTTCTCCAGCCAGCCCATGTCGAACTGGGTGGAGATGTCTCCGGTCTTGGGGCTTTTGAACAGAGGCAGGTAGTCGGTCAGCCGGCCGGGGGTGATCACCACCCCGGCGGCGTGGGTGGAGGCGTTGCGGATCCGGCCCTCCACCGCCTGGGCCACCTCTATCACTTCCACGAACCGGGGATCGGATTTTATCAATTTCACCAGGTCGGGGGTGGTCTTCAGCGACTCGGAGATGGTCTTGCCGAAGGGGATCAGCTTGGCCAGCCGGTCGGCCTCGCTGTAGGCCAGCTTGTAGGCCCGGGCCACGTCCCGGATGGCCGCCTTGGCCTGCATGGTGCCGAAGGTGATGATCTGGCAGACGCTGTCCTTGCCGTATTTCTCGATCACGTAGTCTATCATCCGGTCCCGCTTGTTGTCGCCGAAGTCGATGTCGATGTCGGGCATGCTGATCCGCTCTGGGTTCAAAAAACGCTCGAATAGAAGGTGGTATTGCAGGGGATCGACGTCCGTTATCCCCAGGCTGTAAAGCACCAGGCTGCCCACCGCCGAGCCGCGGCCCGGGCCCACCGGGATCTGGCTCTTTTTGGCGTAATCCACGAAATCCTTGACCACCAGAAAGTATCCGGCAAAGTTCATCTTTTCGATGATCTCCAGCTCCCGCAACAACCGCTCCCGCTGGCCGGGGGTGGGCTGGCCGAACCTTTTGCTGAGTCCGGTCTCGGCCAGGTGCTTAAGATAAGCGTTCTGGCTGGGAAATTCCGCCGGGACATTGAAGTGGGGCAGATGCAGCTTGCCGCAGGTCAGCTGGTCCAGGGTCAGGTTGCAGCGCTCGGCTATGGCCACGGTGTTTTCCAGGGCTCCGGGAATATGTCCGAAAAGTTTGACCATCTCCTCGGGCGAGCGGAAATAAAAACTCTGGTTGGAGAACTTCAGCCGCTTCTCGTCGTCCAGGGTGGTGCCGGTCTGGATGCAGAGCAGCACATCGTGGACCTTGGCGTCCTTGGCTTCAAGATAATGGACGTCGTTGGTGGCCACCAGGCCGATCCCCAGCTCCTGGCTCAGGGCGATCAACCCGGGGTTGATCACCTTTTCATCCTCCATCCCGTGGTCCTGGATCTCCAGGTAAAAATCCGGCCCGAATAGGTCCTTGTAAAACAGGGCTGCGGCTCTGGCCTTTTCCTTGTCCCCCTTGAGCAGGGCCTGGGGGATCTCGCCCTTGGTGCAGGCCGACATGGCCACCAGGCCTTCGGCGTGCTGCGACAAAAGCTCCTTGTCTATCCGGGGCTTGCGGTAAAAGCCCTCCAGGTAGGCCAGTGAGGAGAGCACCAGCAGGTTCTTATAGCCTTTTTCGTTCCGGGCCAAAAGCAGCAGATGGTAGGAGGTGTCATCGGTCTCGGCCAGGGCATGGTCAGTGCGTCCCTTGGGGGCCACATAGGTCTCGATCCCGATGATGGGCTTGATGCCGGCGCTGCGGGCCTGGGTGTAAAAGTCCAGCGCCCCGAACATGTTGCCGTGGTCGGTGATGGCCAGGGCCGGCAGCTTGTACTGCACTGCTTTGGCGATCAGGTCCTTGACCGGGATCAGTCCGTCCAGGATGCTGTACTCGGTGTGAACGTGAAGGTGGGCGAAGCGGGTGTGGGGCATCTTATAGCTTGGGATTTGTGGTTTGGGATTTGATGTTTGGGATTGGGCAACAATATCCAGTAGTCAGTATTCAGTAGCCAGTAAAAGCTAAACTGTAAACTTTTGAACAGTAAACTGTTTTATCAGTCTTCCAGGTCCGAGACATTCTGGGGAACCTGGTTTTTATCCAGCGGCAGGTTAAGGGGATTGGCGCAGTATTTTTCCTTGCAGCGGGGGCAGAGCCAGAAAAGGAACTCCCGGTGGACCTCGCCCTCCAGCAAATGCTCCGGCACCCCGGCGGTCTGGTCGTCGATCTTCTTGAGAAGCGAGGCCAGGTCGGTGCCGTGGGCCAGCTTGATCACCCCGTCAAAACCCTGCTGCAGCATCACCTTCAGATGGTAAAAGCTGCTGCCGGGCGGCAGGGGCCGCTGGCATTTATTGCAGCGTCTCATATGTTTGAATAGTTTCTGTTCATACTGGTTTAGGATATCACTTAATGTTTGGCTTGTCAATATCAAACTAATTTTAAATCGGGATTCTGCGTTAAGGATCTGCATTGCATGGGCAGTTATTTTTATTGACTTTTATCCGGCGTATGGTATTATTATGATACTACTAACCTGTTAATCATAATTGTTGAGGATATCAATGAAACGTTCAGTTCTGTTGGCCGCATTGCCGGTAATGTTACTGCTGACCCTAACCGCCCCGGCACGGGCCGACTGGGTGACCGCCACCGTTACCACGGGAAACTTTCCCCAGGCCGTGGCCGTAAACCCGGTAACAAACAAGATCTACGTGGCGAATTACTGGAGCAACAACGTGACGGTGATCGACGGGGCGACCAATGGCACAACCACCGTGGCCGCGGGCACAAATCCCTGTGCCGTGGCGGTGAACCCGGTGACCAACAAGATATACGTGGCCAATGAAGGCACCAATACCGTGACGGTGATCGACGGGGCGACCAACGACACCACCACCGTGGCCGCGGGCACAAATCCCTGTGCCGTGGCAGTGAGCCCGGCGACCAACAAGATCTATGTGGCGAATTACTGGAGCAACAACGTGACGGTGATCGACGGGGCCACCAACGGCACCACCGCCGTGGCCGCAGGAACAAATCCCCGTGCCGTGGCGGTGAACCCGGAGACCAACAATATCTACGTGGCGAATTAATGGAGAAAAAACATTAAAGATATCAACAGCGAAAAAAAAGCAAACACAAAA